>JBCDID010000065.1:0-12933 GCA_038749355.1 Pseudomonadota bacterium
CTCTCTTCCATGGTGGGCGAGACCGACGAGGAACGGGCCAGCAAAGTCGTCGACGCGCTCAACGCGCGGCTCGGACCAGAGTCCTTTGACGTGACGACGCTGGTGTTGGATCCGCCGGAGCCTGGTTCCGATAGCGGAGAGGTTGGGAAAGACACGCGCCTCCTTATGCAGGCGGTGGCCAAGGCCTCAAGCCAGTCTGCAGAGCGCAATGGGAGCAAGGATCGCGGCGGGCAGGATCTAAACGCAATCGTCAGCGCAGAATTCGCTGTGCGCACCGCTGAGCTGACCGCCGGGCGGTTGGCCGAAATATCTCTGCACGGTCCGGGGGGTGAGATGGAAATCACATCGGCTATCGAGGCGGCAACTGAGGCACTCGATTTGCGTCTTGATCATCTCGAACACCGCATCGGCGAGATCACGGAAATGAACCACCGGGGCATATGCGACTGGACTGACCGTCTGGATGACCGGGTCGAGACCATTGTAAGCCGACTCGCACCACTCGAATGGTTGGTCGGTAAAATTCTAAGCCGGATCGACGAAGTGGAAGCGAAGATAACCGCCGCCGAAACCGATAAGCTATCCGACCCTGAACTGAACATCGTCGCGCTGACGGATGCGTTCTCGGAACGAACGGAACCGTTTAAGGAGGCGCTAGCTCGGATCGATCAGCGGCTGGAGATGCTCGAAGAGCCAGATAGCGCGCCTCTCGACGCTGCCAATTTGGACCTAACGGCCGAACGCAAACAAACCAAGAAGTCGATCTCCACACTCAAAGCGCAGATGACAGCCCTAAACAAGAAGCACGATCAGATTGCGGTCGAGACCGACGAGTCGCTCGACCTGATCCGCAGGGCGATCAACGATATACTCACGGAGAGGGCCTAGCTTCGATCGTCGTTTGTCCTGCCAAGGTGGATCACCTCCGCTGATAGACGGAACCCGCGTACGGAGCGTAGGTCTGCGAAACCGAAGAGAGCACAGCACACCCCGCTCAAAAAGAAAACGGCGCCGGCCCAAGGCCAGCACCGCCTCCGCTCTCGCCTTGCACGGATCAGTTGATGCCGAGCACCACTTGTGCAGTCTGGATCTCAGCACCGCTTCCGATCATGGCCACCAACGCGTCCGAGGATCCTGACACCGTGTTGATCGCGACCATCGGTGCGAGACCGATCAGCAGGATCAGGGCGATGGCCACGCCCGCGCCCCAGCGCTCGGACTTGCCAAGATCACGCAGCGAGGTGATGTCCTTGGACCCGGCCGGACCGAAGAAGGCCCGTTCGTAGTACCAGAGCACATAACCAGCACCGAGGATCACGCCGAGCAGAGCCACGGCACCGATTAGACGGTCCGCTTCGAACACGCCCGAGAGGAGCGCGAACTCGCCCTGGAACCCGCTCGTCCCCGGCATCCCAATCGACGCGAGACCTGCCACGAAGAATGCGACCGCCAGCACCGGCGCATAGCGTGCGATGCCGCCCAGACCCGTCAGCTCGGTGGTGCCCAGACGCTGGTAGAGCGATCCCGCGATCAGCATCATCGCGGTAGAGGCCAGCCCCATGTTGATCATCGCCATGACAGCACCCTGCAGACCAGCCTCGGTCAACGAGAAGATCCCGACCACGACCATGCCCACGTGGCTGACCGACGCATAGGCCAGCAGGCGGCGCAGGTTGGTCTGAGCAAGCGCCACCAGACCGCCATAGAGCATCGCCAGCACGCCGATCCACATCAGCACCGGCTGCCAGGCCACCGCAACATCGGGTGCCAGCGGCAGAAGGACCTTGATCATCCCGAAGGTGCCGAGCTTCAGCCCCACGAGGAAGATCGCCATACCCGACTGCCCTTCCATGGCCACCGAAGGCAGCCAGGTGTGGAAGGGCGGCAGCGGTGCCTTCACGGCGAAACCAAGGAACAGCAGCGCAAACACCGTCGTCTGCATCTCCCACGGAATGCTGATACCTTGCAGCTCAACCAGGTTGAAGGTGCCATAGGTCGCGCCCAGGGCCGCCACGCCAATCAGGAGCGGGACCGAGCCGATCAGCATGTAGAGCACATACTTCATGGCCGCGGCCTGACGTTCGGACCCCACGCCCCACATCCGGATCAGGAAGTAGGAGGGGATCAGCATCAGCTCCCAGAACAGGAAGAACAGCACCAGGTCCAGCGCTGCATAGACCCCGATGGCCGCCGTCAGCAGCACCATCAGGTTGGCCCAGAACCAGCGGTCGTTGCCCTTGCTGTCAGCCCCCAGCATGACCATCAGGATCACGAGGGCGCTCAGTGGCAGGAACAGGACGCTGATCCCGTCCACGCCCAGGTGGAAACTGGCCCCAAGCGAGGGGATCCAGGCTGCGTTCTCGACAAGCTGCATGCCAGCCACGCCGGACTGGAAAGCCATCACGGCCACCAGGCCCAGCACCAGCTCGGCCACAACACCGCCATAGGCGATCATGCGCTGTGTCGCGGGTGCGCTCACGAGGTAGAGCCCTGCCGCCACTAGAAGCGGCAGGATGATCATCAAACTCAGGATCGGCAGGCCGATCTGGTCAGTCGCGTAAATCTCGGTCACGTTCTCGACTCCCTTGCCACTGTTACTGTTTCACCGAACCGGTCTGGTCCGACGCGAGCACGGCACCATGAGTCTCCGACCCCATGGGGCTGGAGAGCGCATGGGACTTGCCCCCGTCATACTTCTCGGAAATCGCGTATACGCTGCCCTTCATGGTCGACAGGAACGGCGTCGTGTAGAGGCCGATCCACAGCACCACCGCGGTCAGCGCACCGACGATGACCTTCTCGCCAAGGTCGAGGTCAGAGATCCGGTTTTCCTCCCGCTCCTCGGCATCACCTAGGAAGCCGCGCATGTAGTAGCGCAGGAAGTAAGCGGCCGTCAGAACGGTCCCGAGACCCACGAAGATCGACATCAACCAGTGTTTCTCGAACGCGCCGATGATCACCAGGTGCTCCCCGTTGAACCCGGACGTGCCCGGCATGCCCACCGCGGCCAACGCGATCACGAGGAAGCCCATGGCCATATAGGGCGCACGGTCATAGAGCCCGCCCATGTTCGACAGATCCGGCGAACCGACGCGGCTCGACAGGAAGCTGGCGATCAGGAACAGACCTGCGCCCGTGATCCCGAGGTTTAGCGCCTGCAGAATGCCGCCCTCGATACCGGCCACGTTCAGCGAGAAGATGCCGAGCGTGATCACACCCATGTGGCTGATGCTCGCGAACGCCATCAGGCGGCGCAGGTTGGTCTGGATCATGGCGATCATCGCACCATAGACCATCGACGCGACCCCGAACGCTGCCATCAGCCAGAACCACTCTCCGGTGGCTTCCGGCAGAAGCGGTACGTTGTAGCGCAACAACCCATAAGCGCCGAGCTTGATGCCCACAAGGAAGACGCTCATCCCGACCAGCGGCCCGTGCTCCAGCACCTTGGGCAACCAGCTATGAAGCGGGAAGAGCGGCGCCTTGATGGCAAACCCGACAGCCAGCACGAAGAAGATCACCGTCTGCAGCGAGCTGTCGATATTGCCTGCCGCGATGGTGGCGTAGTCGAAGGTGAAGCCACCCTCGGCATTCATCGCCAGCAGCAGGAAGCCGATGCCAATAGCTGCCGCCGCAAGCCCCATGAACGACAGGTAGTCGCGTGCGACCGAGTCCCGCTGATCTCCCGTGCCCCACCGCTTGATGAGGTAGTAGCAGGGGAAGATCTCCGCCACGAAGAAGAGCCAGAAGAGACCCAGGTTCGCCGCCGAGAACGCACCCATCAGCGCCGCCTGGCTCAGCAGAAGCGCCGTCAGGTAGCCCGACACGTTCGACGACACCGACTGCCGTGCGTACATCACCGCAAACAGCGTCAGCAGGGCCGTGGCCGGCAGGAACATCGCGCTGACCCCGTCAATGGCCAGGTGATAGAGCCCTGCATTCTCCGCCAATTGCATGGCGGCCGTGGATCCATCCAGGCTCATCCAGGCAAAGACGGTGAGGAAAAGCTCCACCACGGCGAAGCCGATGGCGATCTTCACCGCCCCTTCCTTCATGAACGAGATCACCAGAGCCGCAATCGCCGGCAGAAGCACGATGGCGGATAGCAGTGGAAAGCCGACCTGTGTGGCGGCCGAGATTTCAGGCAATGTCACGACATCACTCCCAGGATGATACCTCCGATCACGACAACCATCGTGATCGCCAGGATTGCGGGACGGCCGAAGAACTCCTCAGCCCGGTACAGCATTGCACCGAAGCTGCCGCCGGAGCGGGCCACGCCACCATGCAGCCGGTCGAAGATCGAGCTCTCCACCCACCCGGAGATCCGGGCAGCCAGGGCGGCCAGACCACCGAAGAGGCCGGAGCCCCGGACATCGGCGCTGGCCGGCTCGGGCCGGGTGAGGCTTTCGCCTGCACCCAGCGTCTGAAGCCGTGCAAGAATGCCTGCCTCCTCGGCAGAGCGCCCGCCCAGAACATCGTCCAGACCACCAGCCTTGGCCGCCAGGAAGCCCTGCTCCCAGGCCGCGTCCACGCGGACCGAGCGCGGCTCGGGTTCCGGCGTGCCCGTGACCCAGTCGATGGTCTCCCGGTCAAAGGTGTCCAGCTGTTGGCCCATCTTCACGGCCCGGCCCACGATGACCTTGTGGTAGAGGTCATCCAACCAGAACCGCTTCTGTGCCGCTACATAGATGCCACGCGTCCGCATGAGCCCGTCGCCGGGAACCTCGGATTCGAAGCGTTCGGTGTGCACCGCAGAGGCCCAGGCCACCAGCAGCAGACCGCCCAGAGCCGCGATCACGGCCCAGCTCATCACCGTACCCCCATCGGCAAGCGGCGAGAGGTTCACCACCGGCTCGAGGTAGGCCTGGAACCAGGTGTCCGACAGACCACCCGGCAGGAGCCCGATGAAGAACGCGACCAGCGCGCCCATCACGATCAGCACGACCGGCGTCAGCACAGGCGCGACACTCGAGGAGTCCCGTCCGTGCGCGTGACCGTGGGCGTGGCCATGCCCGTGATCATGACCGCAACCATGGCCGTGATCGTGGCTGTGACCGTGATCGTGATCGTGGCTATGGTTATGGCCATGGTCATGCCCATGGTCGTGGTCGTGGTCGTGGTCGTGACCATGTCCGGCAAAGATCCGCTGCGTGGCCGAAACCGCGTGGCGCATCGTGGCGAACATGCCCATGAGCAACAGCCCGCTCAGCAGGTAGAGCGACGGCGTCAGACCCGTGGCTTCCCCGAACACGCTCACACCGAAGCCTGCCCCGATCAGACCGATCGAGCCGATCAGCACGAACCAGAACGCCACCGGCGCCTGGCCCGAGCCAGTGGCCCGTGCATTCGGATCCGGGAAGTTGTGGAAGTAACCGAGGATCGACGGTGCCGTCAGGAAGAGGAACGTCTTCAGGAATGCGTGCGCCACCAGGTGGAACACGGCAACCGGATACGCTCCCAGACCGCAGGCCACGAACATCAGGCCGAGCTGCGTGACCGTGGACGAGGCAAGAATGCCCTTGATGTCTGTATTGGTCAGCCCGGTCAGCGTGCCGTAGACCGCCGTCAGAGCACCGATGATGGTCACGGTCGCCAGCGCGATCGGGGCCATGTCATAGAGCTCGTGACAGCGCACGATCATGTAGATGCCTGCCGTGACCATGGTCGCCGCGTGGATCAGCGCCGACGAGGGTGTAGGACCTTCCATGGCGCGGGCCAGCCAGGTGCCCAGCGGGAACTGGGCCGACTTGCCGATGGCACCGGCCAGCAGACAGATGCCGATAGCGGTTGCCGTCATCTCGTCGATCTCGGCCAGGCGCGCGAACACTTCCGTGTACTGCACCGTGCCGAAGTTCTGGATGATCAGGAAGATACCGGCCAGGAAGCCCGCATCGCCAACCCGGTTCATCACGAACGCCTTGGTTCCGGCCGCAGCCGCCGACTTGCGCTCGTAGAAGTGCCCGATCAGCAGGTACGAACAGAGGCCCACACTCTCCCAGCCGACGAACAGCAGGATGAAGTTGTCGCCCAGCACCAGCACCAACATGGCAAAGACGAAGAGCAGCATCGCGGAGAAGTACCGCGAGAAGCTCGGGTCATTGTGCATGTAGTTGACCGAGAATACCCCGATCAGGAAGCTGAAGCCCGTGATCATCAGGGCCATGAGGCTCGACAGCGAGTCGACCAGGAAGCCGATCTCGATGGGCGCACCACCAATGGTGAACCAGGTATAGGCCGTCAGCTCGCGCGGGGTCGGGTCCATCAGGATCGACACGAACACGAACAGCGCACCCAGCATCGACACGAAGAGCGTCGAGGTCGCCACTTTCTGCACCTGACGCCATTCCAGGTGCTTCTCGCCCCCCAGAAGGTTCAGGGCGAGGACCGCTGCGGCCACCAGTGGCAGCAGGATCGTTGCATAGAGGATAAGGTCAAACATCGATCAGGCTCCCTCACTCAAGCCAGGATTTGGTCGGTTCGGTGATACGGGCGGGCGGGATGAAGCACTGGTACTTGCCTTTGAACCAGTCGAAGCTCTCGGCAACTTCCGGCACTTCCTGCAGGTTGCTGTCATCCCATTTCTCGAAGCCCACACCGGGGACGAACCGCAGCAGGTCGCCGGTCGCGGGGTCGTGGACGATCAGAATCACCCACTCGCCGTCCAGCAGTTGCTGGATGCCCGGCTGACGGCCATAAATGGCCCCTGCAATGTTCGGGTCCGCATCGACGATCAGGTGCAGCCGCATGGGCTCATGCACCTCGGTCATCTGCCGCGGCAAACCGGTCCGCAGGTCGCTGTGCGCGCCCTCCATGACACCGATCATGCCCGTCACGTTGTGCGGGATCTTGCTGTCCGAGCCGTAGACGCCCGGATCCACCGTCGAGAAGTAGTACTCGAGGTTGATCCCGGCACCCACCGGTCCGACGGCCAGCAGGATGCGCTCCAGCACGGTGCCCTCCGGGTCCGTGGTCGGATCGTAGGAGATGATGAACGACCGGCGGTCGAAGAACATCCCCTGCGTCAGTGCACGCCGCCCCACGACCGCACAGGCGTTCGTGGCGTGGCCAAGCTCCGGACGGATCTGGGAGAAGTCCGCAGCCCGCTCCATGGTGTGCTCAAGCGAGGCCTCCAGAGTGCTGTCCTTCGGCGCCGAGGCAAACCGGCGGCAACGCTCGCGCGCGGCACGACGGACCGCTTCCGCCATGTCCCGCTTGACCGCCTCATAGTTTGGCCGGATCGCCTCGGGGATGTCGATCTCATCCGTCAAGGTCACGACCTCGGTTGCGGTGTTGTGGAAGCCGCCGACGAACCAGGTGTCGTCCGGGATCACGATGCTGCGCTCGGCCAGCACTTTCCGCACATCCGGGTTGTTGGCCATGACCGCCACGGCCCGCGCGTTCGGCTCACCGCCCTTACCGCCGCACGCACCACAATCGTAGGCGTTAAGGTAGGGGTTGTTTTCCGAGGACGACCCGTGGGCGCAGATCACGACGATGGGCGCGAAGTCCTCCAGCAGACCGATATTGCGCAAAAGGCCCTCCACACGATCCGCCTGCTCGGCCACGGTGAAGCCCATGGCGCGATCGTCGACGAGGTTCTCATCCGCATCGTCCCGCGTGATGGCCAGCCGGGTCTTGACCTCCGGCACGAAGGCCTTGCCGACCTTCGCCATCGCCGAGAAGTACTTCAGCGGGAAGAACATGCGCCCGATCAGCGGGATCGCGGTGAGGAAGCCCGTCACGTCGATCAGGAAGTAGCTCGCAACCGGGTTGCGTTTCATCTCCCAATAGGTGTCGTGATAGACCTCGGCCCACTTGGCACGGGTCTCGTGCTTCTCCATGGGCGCGCCGGCGTCTTCGTCGCGGACGACCTCGAGGATGCGGTGACCGGGCGTGACCGGCGCCGGGCAAAGCGGCGTCGTGTCGTGCTCGTCCAGCCCGCGATAGTCCATGGCCACGCCGAAGAAGCCTGCGGCACCCATGGTCTCGTGACCCGGGTCGAGTTCCTCGTAGTGGCGGTGGATCGATTCCTCGCGTTCGTCGATGCAGAAGACGACCTGGGATTTGGGCCGGTTCTCCTTGCGGGAGAGCCAGCGGCCCCGGCCCCGGTTCAGCGCCAGCGCGTTGCAGATCTCGTCACGATAGTTCTTTTCGAAGGCCAGAAGCCAGGCGGGGCCATGGTCCTTGCCGGAGAAGCTGTCCATTGTGTCGATCAGGGCATCGCGTTCCTCGACCGAGAGGCCGCGGATCTCCTCGGCCGTCAGGCCGACGTGCTGACAGAGCCGCAGCATCCGCCAGCCCTGGTCCGACGCGGCGCGTGCGATGCCGCCGCTGGACCGTTCGGCCCAGATCAGATCGGCCAGCGCCTGCCAGCGCACGGAGAGGTCCACACTGCTCGACGTCGCGGTCACCAGTGCCCGTGCCTGCTGAGCGAGGCTGTCGCCCAACCGGCCTGCAAAGAGCTCCCGGCGTACGAAGTATTCAGCAAGGTTGTTGCTGAAATACGCCCGCAGGCTGTCCGTTTCAGGATGCAGGTTCCAGGTGTTCGCGCAGGTCTTGGAGACCAGCAGGTTCTGGTAGAACAGCCGGACCGCCAGATACTGCATCAGGTCGATGGGCTGAGCTTGCTGACGGCCATAGGTCGGATTGACCTGACGCCAGAAGATCATCCCGGCCCAGCCCTTCAGGTGCGCGAGCGCACGACCGCAATAGTCGCCCCAGCCCTCGGGCGAGATCCCCATGTGCTGGAGTTGGCTCACCACCGCGTCGAGCGAACGGAGCGGCAGCTCGTCCACGCTGGAACGCCAATCCTGGACCCCGTCGAAGTCGAAGGTCCGGTCAGAACGGACCAGGTTGCGCCAAGCCTCATAGAACCCGGTCGCACGGCTCGGCATGTGCCAGGCCGCCAGACCTTCGTCGAGGAAGCTCGAGCAAACACCGATCATGTAGTCGTTGACTTCCTTGGTGATCGACTCGCCCGTGACGCGCTCGATGAAGTCCGCATGGTTCTCACCACCGTCCATCGCGCCGAGATCCATAGTCAGGATGTCTTCGGTATGCTTGATCACCTGGGCCCGCGGGTCGGAGCGGCGCAGCGACTCGGCAAGATGCCCATCGGCCTCTTCCGCGCCACCACGTTCGGTCAGCAGATGCAGCAGCGCATCATAGCCCTGCCGGTCGATCTCGTCCGCGCCCAGCCCATGCTGGACTGCCCAAAGCAGACGGGCCAGCGCGACTTCGGCGGGACCGCGACTGTCGGCGACCTCCAGGGTCTCGATCTCGGCTTTGATGATGGCCGAGATGGCCTCCCTGTCCTCTGCCGTCACAGGGACAGCCGGACCGCCGCGACGGGCGAGTGTGCGCTGTTCTTCCGAGAGCGACTCTGCACCTTCACCGGTATCGTCCAGCGTCGGATCCGTCAGACCAAGCTGGCCGAGCACGGCACCCCATTGGCTGCGGGCAGTCCAATGCTCGGCATTGGATTTGATGTAGGCGGACAGTGCTGCAGCGGTTCCCTCGATCCCGAACAGGGCGTCCAGATGATCGGTGATGGCCTGCTGAGCCGCTGCCTCGTCCTCGGTCGCGATGCCGAGAGCCAGCGCGCCGTTCAGCCACTCTGCAAATGCGACCGGGCCGAAGACGCCGTCCAGAGCAGCTGCATCCGCGGTCGCACCGGCGACAGCGGCCGCGCGGGCATCACTGTCGACCGTCTCGGGCAGTGCCGAGAGCCCACCTTCCTGCTGCGTCAGATCGGCCAGACGGCCCGGGCTGACGGCGTCAAAGCCATGCACCATGTTCAGGTAGTGCACGTCACCGGAGACCAGCTTCTTCTTGCCGACCTTGGCCAGCACCGTATCCAGCGTCAGCTCGGTCCGCTTGCTAAGCGCATCTCGGATGTCGCCATCCGTGATCCGGCCCACCTTGTGATACTCGCGATAGGCGTCGTTATCCAGGAAGCCACGGCCCCCGTTGAAGGACTCGGCCTTCGCGATCGCCTGCTCGAAATGCATGCTCTGCAGGCCGAGAAGCGTGTTGTTGTGGACAAAAGTCACGCTCATCGGGCCCTGCTCAGAGAGCATGTGCGCGATGTGGGCGACGTGTCCGCTCAGCGCCGCACGATGCTTGGCCTCGATGGCCTCCTGATCCAAGACCGGCGTGTCTTCAACCGATTGTAAGTCCAAAGACATGCGATCACCTCCCAATGACGGCGACAATTTCTGCGATTGTCGGATTGATGAAGACCAGGACGATCCCGGGCACGAGGCCGAGCGCCAGCAACAGGCCGACAAGCGGCACCGCCGTGGCGGACTCGGACATGTTCAGGTCACCGATGGCAGCCAGACGCGGGTTCGGGCGGCCAGTGAAGAGCTTGGCGATCACCTTCAGCGAGTAGGCCGCTGTCAGCAGCACACCGGCGCTGATCAGCAGAACCGCCATGCCGAAGCTGTCGAACGCGCCGACGATGACGTGGAACTCGGCCACGAAACCGGCGAAGCCCGGCAGGCCCATGGCCGCCAGCAGCGTCAGCGAAGTTGCCAGCGCGAGCTTTGGCACCTGACGGCCCATGCCGCCCAGCGCGGTCAAATCACGCGTGCCCGTGCGTTCATAGAGAACGCCCACCAGGAAGAAGAGTGCTGCCGAGACGAACCCGTGCGCGATCATCTGCATGATGGCACCCGTGAAGCCTGCAACCCCGATCGCTGCCAACCCGATCACCACGAACCCCATGTGGCTGACAGAGGAGTAGGCCACCATCGCCTTCAGGTCCGTCTGACGCAGCGCCAGGAGCGCCCCGTAGACCAGGCTGATCACACCGAGCGCGAAGAGGATCGGCACGAACCACTCCAGCCCCGCGGGGAGCGTGACGCCGACACGGAAGAGACCGTAGGCCCCCATCTTCAGCATTACAGCCGACAGGAACATCGACGCGGGAACCGGCGCCTGCACGTGGGCCAGCGGCAACCAGCCGTGCATCGGGAAGATCGGCATCTTCACGCCGAGCCCGATCAGGAAGCCCAGGAACAGCAGAGCCTGCGTCTCGACCGGAAGGCCCTTGCCCGCCTCGGCCAGCACGGCCATGTCAAAGCTGTGCCCCGGCACCGTGGTGAAGATCGCAACGATTGCGATCAGCATCGCGACCGAGCCGCTGAGGGTGTAGAGGAAGAAGCTGATGCTCGCGGTGTCACGCTGCGCGCCGCCCCAGATCCCGATCAGGAAGAACATCGGGATCAGGGTGAATTCCCAGAACATGAAGAACAGGAACCAGTCCAAAGCACAAAAAACGCCGACGACGGCGCTTTGCAGCATGAGGAACCACATGAAGTAGCCCTTGGCGTTGCGGATCGTGTCCTTGCTCGCCAGGAGGCAACAGAAACTGATGATCGTGGTCAGGAGCACCATCGAGATCGCCAGCCCATCGACCCCAAGCGCGTAGGTCATGCCCATCTCGGGGACCCATTCCATGCGCTCGACGAATTGCAGGCCGATGGCGGACGTATCGAAACTCATCGCCACGTAGAGCGAGATCAGCAGGCTGAGCCCGGAGGCGCCAAGCGCCACGTTTCGGATCGTTGCGCCCTGAGTGTTCGGCAGGAAGAAGACCGCAGCGGCACCGATCAGTGGCACCAGAAGGATCAAGCTGAGTAAGCCCATGCCTCTATCCCCGTTGTAAGGTTTGCAAGGTTGCGTATTCGAAGCCTGACACCGAGCCGGCGATAGGGGCCGCCGGCCGGTGCAGGCCGGATTGACGCGGGTGGGGCCGCGTCAATCCGTCTTCGTGGACCTTTTAGGCGCGGACCAGTGTTGCCAACTCGTGGTGGTTGGTCGCCTTTTGCGCATCCGTGCCCGAGATCGTCAGCGTGCCGCCCGTCTCGCGGGTATACTCGGCCGAGATGTCGTTCAGCTTCTCGCGCACCGTGTGGTCGATCAGACCGGCACCGCTCATGTCGAGCTGGACGTTCTTGCCGCCCGGCAGCTTGTCCATGGCGTTGCGGATGGTGATCAGGCTGGTGAAGACAACCGGACCCGAGAACTTGACGTTCACGTTGTCACCTTCTTCCTTCACGTCCATCCCGGTCCGGAAGCTCAGGATGCCGAAGAGGACGCAGACCATCATCACGACGATGGCTTCCAGCTTCATCTTGAACACCAGGAACAGAGCGACCACGGCAACCAGGAACACTGCATGCATCAGCAGGAACATGGCACTGGACCCGAAGCGGTTCGAGTTGCCAGCACGCACGCCGTTCATGGCGATGGAGCACCACATGCCGATGAACACACCGAACAGCAGGTCGACGAACACCACGCCGAGGACCGTGGCGACCATGAAGGCCAGCTCGTCCTTACCGGTGTGGGCGATGTGCGCGAAGATGCTCGGGTGAGCCAGGCGGAAGCCGATCACGATCAGCATACCGGCCAGAGCCGACAGCGGGATCATGTTCAGAACAAACGGCAGGGCCACCAGGAACAGCAGGATGAACGATCCATGGAAGATGTTCGCCCAGCGGGTGCGCGCGCCGACCATGATGTTGGTCGAGGAGCGGACAACCTCGGCGATCATCGGGATACCACCGATGGCAGCAGCACCGGTGTTCGCGATCCCCTTGGACCACAGCTCACGGTTCATGTTGTTACGGCGCTTCCAGGGGTCTTTCTTCTCGATGGCCACGGCCGTCAGCAGCGACTCGAGCGAGCCGACCATGACGAAGGTGACGATGAAGAGAATCGACGCGGTGTGGAAGATCTGCTCGAAGTTCGGGAAGGTCACCAGCTGGCCGATTTCCGTGGGCACAACCACGAGACCGACGACCGGTTCAGCTGCACCACCATTAAAGTAGGCAGCGAGCGGAATGGTGATCATCATGATCGCCAGCGGCGGCGGGATGAACTTGGCCAGCGGACCGGCGATCTTGGGCCAGAACAGCATCA
>JBCDID010000066.1:0-12823 GCA_038749355.1 Pseudomonadota bacterium
ACAAGCTGATGTTCGACCGCCAGACGCTGAGCCTCTGGAACCAGTTTACGGGAGAGCCGGTGGCGGGACCGCTGGCGAAGTCGGGGATCAAGCTGAAGATCCGGCCGGTCGCGATCACGTCCTGGGCAGACTGGCGGGCAAACCATCCAGACACCAAGGTTCTGTCCCTCGAGACGGGCTATATCCGCGACTATGGCTCGGGCGTGGTCTATCGGGACTACTTCTCATCGCCGGACCTGATGTTCCCGACCCTCGTGGATCAGAGCGTGCTGAAGCAGAAGGACTATGTCTACGGTATCCGCGTTGCAGGCGGGGCCAAGGCGTGGCCTGTGGAGGCGTTTGAGGGTGGAAAGGTCATCAACGACCGGGTCGGCTTCTCGAACGTGGTGCTAGTGGGCGATGCGGCGACACGGACTGTGCGCGCCTATGATCGTGGCGATCTGGAATTCTCCGGCGAAGGCAAAGTGGTCTCGGGGCCCGGAGGCATCTGGAAGGTGACCGAGGATGCGCTGGAAGGGCCCGAGGGCCAGCGAATGCCCCGCCTGCCCGGACATATCGCGTACTGGTTCGCCTGGGACGGCTATCTCGGGGCTGAGAGCGAGCTTTACGGAGGCTAGGGGACAGCGGCCACGTCGCTGACGCGACACGCGACCCTTCGGATCGCGCCTGCCGGGACTGTGCCCGTCAGGTGGCCGCTCCCGGTGCCCGGCGGCGAACGGGGCGCATGACGGAATCGTTGGACTGGCTTGCGATCGCGGCCGAGCCGGTTACTCGGCCGCGATCAGGGTTTTGGCGACAAGGTCCGTCGCGGTGGCGGCTGCGTCCGGATTGCTCACGTTCTGGAGCAACCAGCCCTGCAGAGCGGCTGGTGTCACCCGCTGATCCGTCAGGCGTGTCCGGAAGTGGGCTGCCAGAGCCTCCTCGCCTGGGAAGAAGCGCAGGAACATGGCCTCGGCAGTCTCAGCGCCCACCGGTCCGAGCTCGACATGGACATCTGCCCGGCCCGGACGGATCAGCGCGGGGTCCAGCCGTTCCCGGTGGTTCGTGGTCATGATCAGCGCACGACCCTCCTGCGACGCCACGCCATCAATGGCGTTCAAGAGCCCGGAGAAGCTGATCCCCACGGCCTTTTCGGCATCGCGGTTCACGAACACGGCATCCACGTCTTCGATGGCCAGAAGGGCATCTTCTGGCGCGGACATCATGGCCTGGCGCAGGTCGTCATCAGTCAGACCGGCGCGGCCAAGGTCCAGGGTCGCAATGTCCAGCTCCAGTTCCGAGGCCAGCACGCGGATGACGCTGGTCTTGCCCGTGCCCGGGGGGCCGTGCAGCAGATAGCCCCGCCGCCAAGGCACGCCGCGCACCATATACCAGTCGCAGGCCTCGTAGAACCAGCGCACGTCGTCAAGCATCCGCGCTACACGGTCGCCTTCCGAGAGCACCGTCTCGACCCCGCGCCGGGGCAAGTCGTGCACATGGTCCCAGTAGCCATCGCGCAGGATATGCACGCCTGGTCCGGTTCGGTTGGCCTCGGCTGCGCGGCGCGCGCCCTGTGCGATCCAGCCCTGAACCAGCGCAGCAGAGCCCAGCAGCACACGGATCGTGTAGCTCTCCATGGGATTGCCGTGGTAGCCGACCTTGATCTTCTTGCTGATCTCCCGGTCGAGGCAGCAGAGATGCCCGGAATGCCAGAACCAGTGGCGCCCCGTGTCCGGCCCCAGAACGGCATCCTCGCCGGTCAGGTGCCCGGCCCTGAGGTTCCGTGCGCGCCGCAGCGCTCCGGTCTGCTCAAGCCACAGCGAGAAGTGCCGGTGCGCCGTGGTCCGGTTGTCCATGGTGACCGAGATCCAGATCCGGCGCGCGACAAGGTCCCGCGCCACGCCCCAGAACAACCGCAGCAGGGCCGCTACCGTCCCGATCAGGCCGAGCGCGACCCCGCCTGCAAAGAAGTCGCTTTGCATGGCCTGGGCGGCGTAGGTTTGAAGGTCGTACAACATGGGTCACCTTCCGCCAGGCGCGCTGGCAGATGTTTTGCCCCGAGCGGGGCGAACATAATTCAGGAATTCCGAGCCGAAAGGGCCCGGGTGGCATGGTTCAGTTCGGGTGAAGCCGGTCGGGCGGGCTTAGCCGCCAGAGAGGGCTTGTCTGTGCAGCGATTTGATCATTCAGCCCTCCTTTCCGAGTTGAGTGGTCGGGGCGGTACTTCGAAGCATGGGCCAGGGGCAAGGCTGCTGTGGCTCTTGGGTCATTTTGTGAGGCTTGGCGGCAACAGTTGGATCAAGTCACCAGGCGGCCACGTCGCTGACGCGACACGCGACCCTTCGGGTCACGCCTGCCGGGGCTGCGCCCGTCAGGTGGCCGCTCCTGGCGTCCTGCCATGACCTATGGCGCGGGGCGCATACGGTAGAGGGCACCATCCCCGACCGAAAGGAACCATATGGCGCCCTCAGGTCCTTCCCGAACGTCGCGGATGCGAGTGAAGCGGTCTCGGAAGAGGTGTTCTTCACCCGAAATCTGCCCGCCATCCCGCTCCAGCCGAGTTATCAGGTCGAATTTCAGCGAACCGACAAAGATGTGCCCCGCCCATGCCGGCCACAGTTTGCCGGAGTAGATCATCATCCCCGAAGGCGCGATGGAAGGGTCCCAATAGAAGACCGGTTGCTCCATCCCCGGTTTCGCGGTGCCCTCGCCGATCTTGGTCCCGCCATAGGTCGTGCCGTAGGAGATGATCGGCCAGCCATAATTGCGCCCCGACTGCGGCTGGTTGATCTCGTCCCCGCCGCGTGCTCCATGGCTGACGGTCCAGAGGTTACCCTCCGCATCGAGCGCTGCACCTTGAGGGTTGCGATGGCCGATGGACCAAATCTCCGGCAAGGCAGCGCCATTGGAGAACGGGTTGTCTGCCGGCACCGAACCGTCATCTCGAATACGGATCACTTTGCCGATATGGGTGTTCGGGTTCTGCGCCTCGTCGCTGCTGCCCCGGTCGCCCGTGGTGATGAAGAGATGGCCCTCGCCGTCTGGCACGATGCGTGACCCGAAATGCCGCCCGCCGGAGGTCGCGGGTTCCATGCGGAAGATCACCTCCAGGCCTTCGAGCACCGTTCCGGTTAGCCGCGCCTTGGCCACGACAGTCCGGGCCGAGCGGAACCCTTCGGGCTCGGAATAGCTGAGGTAGATCAGGTTGTTCTCGGCAAACCCTGGATCCAGCACCACGTCCAGCAAGCCGCCCTGGCCGGACGCGCGCACATCCGGCACGCCCGAGACCTGCGCGCGTGCGCCGTCCGGCGAAATGCGCAGCAGTGTCCCGTCTCGTTCCGTGATCAGGAACCCGCCATCCGGCAGGAACGCCACGGCCCAGGGCGTGTCCAGATCTTCCACCACGGGCACGACTTCGACCAGTCCGGCGGAGGTCTCCAGCCGTTCGGCCCAGGCAGGCCCCGAACCCACCACCCCCAGCAACGCAATCGCGCAGATCAGTCTCAGCATGACAGCCTCCCGTGTTCACCGTAGAGATAGGGGCGAAGGTCCCCTGCGCCAGAAGGAGCCGCATGCAGCCCGGCAAAATCATCGTGATCCTGTTCGGTGTATGGATCGCCTGCCAGGGCCTGGCCTGGGTACATCCCTACTTCACCGCACCGACCGGGGACGGGTTCGTGCGCGGCATGAACCTGATCGGGCTGTTCATGACATGGCAGTCTCTGGCGGTGCTGGTCTCGGTCGGCTTGCTGGCGGTACGGCTGATGCGGGCGGATGCGATCTCGCCCGCACAGAAGTGGCTCGGACAGGGGCCGATCATTTTACAGGCACTGGCGATCACCGGACTGGTGCTGTTCTTTTCATTCGCAACGTGACGGAGGGGATCATGACTCGGGATGCAGCGATTGCTTGGGTTGAGGGCTATTTGGCTGATGGCGGATTTGAGGCGGATCTGGCCCGCCGGGTCGCCGTGCCGACCGAAAGCCAGGTACCGGAAGGCTTGCGGCATACAAGAACCTACCTGACCGAGGAGATGGCGCCTGCTTTCGAAGCCATGGGCTTCACCTGGGAGATCTACGAGAACCCGATACCCGGTGTTGGTCCGGTCATGCTGGCGACCCGGGACGAAGGGGCGGCGACCACCGTGCTGGGTTACGGCCATGGTGACGTCATCCGGGGTCAGGCGGACAAATGGACCAAGGGCAAGGGGCCGTGGGAGCTCGCCCGTGATGGCGAGCGTCTCTATGGCCGGGGCACGGCCGACAACAAGTCGCAGCACCTGATCAACATGAAGGCGTTGGAGGCGGTGTTGGCGACCCGGGGCAGCCTCGGGTTCAACGCCAAGTTCATCATCGAGACGGCGGAGGAGAATGGCAGTCAGGGCCTATGGCAGGTGGTGGAGGCCAACAGGGAGGCGTTCGCCGCGGACGTTCTGGTCGCCTCCGACGGGCCAAGGGTACGACCGGAGCGTCCGACGATCAGCCTCGGCGCACGCGGGGGAAAGAACTTCGATCTGGTGTGCTCCCTGCGGGAAGGCGCGCACCATTCCGGCAATTGGGGTGGGGCGATCGCCGATCCTGCGATGATCCTGTCCCACGCGCTGGCGTCCATCTGCGGGCCGACCGGACAGATCCTGATCCCTGAATGGCTGCCACCGCCCATGTCGAACGCCGTGCGCGAGGCCCTGGCGGATGTGACGCTGAACCCAGGGGAGGAAGGGCCCGAGATCGACCCCGACTGGGGTGAGCCCGGGATGACGACGGCCGAGAAGGTCTATGGCTGGAACTCTTTCGCGGTTCTGGCCATGGGGTCGGGTAACCCCGCCGCTCCGGTGAACGCGATCCAGCCGGAGGCGCGGGCGCATTGCCAGTTGCGGTACATTGCCGGCACGGATGTCGCAGGGCTGGAGCCTGTGTTGCGACGCCATCTGGACGCGCATGGGTTCGGGATGGTCGAGATCGCCCCGCCTACGGGCCGGAACCATGCGGGGTTCGAGGCTTCGCGTACTGAGCCCGACCATCCATGGGTGCAGCGGGTCCGCGCCTCGGTCGAGGCGACGGCTGGCGCGAAACCCGCGATCATCCCGCAGATGGGCGGGTCGATCTGCAATGACGTGTTCACGGATCTTCTGGGCATCCCGGCGATCTGGATCCCGCATTCCTATACCGGGTGCTCGCAGCACGCGCCGGATGAGCATGTCCTGTTGCCCATTTGCGAGAGCGCGCTGCGGATTATGGCCGGGCTCTACTGGGATCTTGGGACGGATTAATCCACGCGGATCAAAAGCTTGCCGGTATTGCGCCCCTGATAGAGCATGTTGATCGCATCAGGCGCGGCTTCGGCACCTTCGAGGATATGCTCATTGTGCGAGAGCTTGCCATCACGGATCCAATTGGCAAGCTGTGCGACAGCCTCGGGATATCGGGGCTTGCAGTCGAGCACGAGAAATCCCTGCACCTTTGCCCGCGCCACCATGAGCTGGCGATGCACGCGCGGCCCCATAGGAATGGGATTCCAATCGGTCAGCGAAGCCGTTCCGCAAATGGTGATCCGTGCCCCGAGTGCGAGGTTCGTCATCACGCCATCGGTGATCGGCCCGCATGTATTGTCGAAATAGCAGTTCACGCCGTCCGGGGCCGCAGCCTTGATGGCCGCGGCGACGTCCTCCTCGCGGTAGTTGATCACGGCGTCATAGCCGAACTGGTCGCGGCACAACGCCATCTTCTCGGGGCTGGACGTGATGCCGACGGTTCGTGCGCCCTTGATCTTGGCAATCTGGCCTACGGCCGAACCCACAGCCCCTGCCGCCGTCGACACCACCACTGTCTCGCCCGGCTGTGGATCGCAGACGTCCAGCAGGCCAAAATACGCCGTGACCCCGTTCAGCCCCAGCACGCCGAGCGCAAGCGATGGCGAAAGGTCCGTTTCTGTCACCTTGCGGTCGACATCCGAGCCGTCGCTGATTGCATAGCGCTGCCATCCGAACATCCCCGAGACGGTTTCGCCTTCCGCGTAACCCGGGTGACGCGACGCCGCGACCGTGCCTACAGCGAACGACCGCATAGCATCCCCGATCGCCACAGGCGGCAGGTAGTTCGGCGCGTCATTGGCCCAGCCGCGCATTGCGGGATCGACGGACCAGAACTCGGTGCGCACGAGAAACTGCCCATCGGCTAGCTCCGGCACCGGCACTTCGTCGACCGAGTAGTGTTCGGCTTGTGGCACGCCCTTGGGTCGGCTCGACAAGACGACACGGCGGTTGATCATCTCAACCCCTCTTCAGAACGCGCGCGGCGTCCAGCGCGAAATAGGTCAGGATGCCGGAGCAGCCTGCGCGCTTGAATGCCATCAGGCTCTCCAGCATTCCCTTCTCTTCGTCCAGCCAGACTCCCATCGCGGCCTTCAGCATCGCGTACTCGCCGGAGACCTGGTAGGCGAAGGTGGGCACGCGGAACTCAGCGGCGACCCGCTGGCAGATGTCGAGATAGGGCATCCCCGGCTTGACCATGACCATGTCCGCCCCCTCGGCGAGGTCCATGGCGACCTCCCGTAAGGCCTCATCGGTGTTGGCCATGTCCATCTGGTAGGTCTTCTTGTCTCCCTTCAGCGCGGCCCCGGATCCGACCGCATCGCGGAACGGGCCATAGAAAGCCGACGCATACTTGGCCGCGTAGGTCATGATGGTCACGTTCTGGTAGTCGTTCTCCTCCAGCGCGCGGCGCAGGATCCCGACCCGGCCGTCCATCATGTCGGAGGGTCCCATGATGTCGGCTCCCGCCTCGGCCAGGGCAAGCGTCTGCTTTTCCAGCGCCAGCAGCGTCTCGTCGTTCAGGATCTCGTAGCCGCCAGAGGCGGTTTCGCGCACCAGCCCGTCATGGCCGTCCGAGTTGTAGGGGTCCAGGGCAACGTCCAGCATCACCCCGATGTTCGGCACGGCGGCCTTGACCGCGCGAGTGGCGCGGCAGACCAGGTTTTCGGGATTCCAAGCCTCCTCCGCACCCGGGGTCTTCTTGTCGTCGGGCGTGTTTGGGAAGATCGCGATTGCAGGGACCCCCAGGTCCGCTGCTTCCGCCGCCTTGGCGACCAGCAGGTCGATGGACAGCCTTTCGACCCCCGGCATGGTTTCGATCGCTTCCCGTTTGTCCTCGCCCTCAATCACGAAACAGGGCCAGATGAAATCCGCCGGGCTCAGCACGTTCTCCGCCACCATCGCCCGCATCCAGGGGGTGCTGCGCAAACGGCGCATGCGCATTGCGGGGAACGGAGCGGGTTGCTGCATCGGGTGGCTTCCTCTTATCACTTGGCGCGACGTTAGGCGCGGGGAGCATTCGGATGCAAGAGCCAGAGATCCTGTTCGAGCAGCGCGGTTGTCTGGGGCTGATCACCCTGAACAGGCCCGAGGCGCTGAATGCGCTGACCTACGGGATGATCCTGGCGATGTCCGAGCAACTGGACATCTGGGCCGAAGACTCTTCCATCGCTGTCGTCGCGATCCAAGGGGCCGGTGACAAAGCCTTCGCGGCGGGTGGTGACATTCGAGCTTTGTATGACGCGGGGCAGGGCGGCGCGACGGGGGAGAAGAACTTCCGCTTTTTCGCGGACGAGTACCGGCTGAACGTGAAGATCAAGCGCTATCCGAAGCCTTATGTCGCCATCATGGACGGGATCGTCATGGGCGGCGGCGTCGGCGTCTCGATCCACGGTAGCCATCGGTTTGTCACAGAGCGCACGATGTTTGCGATGCCCGAGACGGGGATCGGCTTGTTTCCTGATGTCGGCGCAACTTGGTTTCTACCAAGGATGCTGACGGAACATGATCGAAGTGAAGTAGCCGCCTTCGGATTGTTTTGCGGTCTGACTGGCGCCCGCTTAAGGGACCAAGACGCTGCGACACTCCTCAAAGCATCCTATTTGGAGTCACAGCACCTAGAGAAGCTGGTCGTTTGGTTAGCGACTGGGCCAAAAGAATTGCTCGAACCGAGAATAAGCACTTGGAGAATTTTGGCTTTGGAAGAGCCATCAATCGATTTTGCCATCGATTCTCGGAACCACCTGCTTGCCGCTTCCGACGTGGTTCATCATTTCTCGAAAGACAGTGTCGGGGAGATTGTATCGTCTCTTGAGAATTGTGGGACTGAGTGGGGAGTGAAACAGGCTTCGACAATACTCTCAAAATCCCCCACCTCCACTCGCATCGCGTTCCGCCAGATCCGTGAAGGGGCGAAGCTCTCGTTTGAGGACTGCATGCGACTGGAGTACCGGCTGGCGCGCTACTGCATGACCCATCCGGATTTCTACGAAGGTGTGCGCGCGGTGATCCTTGACAAGGACAATGCGCCACAATGGTCTCCAGCGTCCCTCGACGAAGCCACGGAGGAGTACGTGGCGGAGGCCTTCGCCCATCTCGGCGACGAAGAACTCGACCTGACGTAACGGCACCCGCATCGGTTGTAACGTTCGCTACTGATCAGACCATCTCGATCTTGGATCATCCGTCTCATAGATCAAATCATGAGACTAGGACTGACGATGACCAAGACTGCAGATACCTCGAAGACCGTTTTCACTGCCGAGTTCATTGCTGAGATCAAGGAGACCGGCGCCGAAGCCGTGCAGTTCCTGATGTTCGACCCTCAGGACGAGGTTTTCCGCACTGTGACAGTTGCGGTTGAGGAACTTCTGGAGGGCGGATTGCAGGCGCTGGAAGACGCAGCGAACAGCGATGCAGAGGATCTGCCTGGCTCCTTCAACGACTCTCTCTTTGATGCGCTGGGCGTGCTGCCCAAGGACATGGAGAACAATATCGCGGTCGTCACGCTGCCGGGCATGAAGGATCTGCCGGATGGCAACGATTGGTCCACCCAGGCTTACGACAGCGACGATGTGGGGACGGTTGCCAAGGGCCTCGCCCTGCTGGGTGGCGCGATGATCGTCGGTGGTGTCGCGGTCGCTGTGGCGGGCACAGTCCTGACAGGCGGCGCAGGTGCCCTGCCTGCCGCAGAGGTGGGTGCTGCCATGGCCGCAGCGGGCGTGAAGATGATGCCTGCTGCAGCGATCACCGCGCGGGTTGCGATCTCGATGGAGCAATCCGAGAAGAACGCGAAGAAGGAAGAAGAAGAGAAAAAGAAATCCACAGATGACAGCAGCCAGTTGCCTCAGGAGGGCGACCCGGCGCTCGACAAGATCTCGAAGGAAGATGCCGAAGAGATCATCGCCAAGGCTGATCCCATGAACGTCGATACTCTGATCCTGACCGATGGCGAGGATGACAGCTTCGTCTTCATAACCGTGGATCTGGATGCTGAAACGGCCGATGTCGATCACGTCATCCTGGTCGATCCCGAGGCACAGCAATACTATGCGCTCAGCGCCGATATTGTGGCGCGCTTTGACCCCACTTATGGGCTGATTGATCCCGACGCGGATGGCGATGCGGTGGACACTGTCGCGCCGGACGTGCCGGAAGAACAGCCGATTGACACGGGCGGGGATGCCTTCCTCGTCGGCTGAGGTCGAAATCGTCTGATTGACTGCTTGGGCACGTCCATCCACTGATCCGGTGGGCGCGCCATCACAGGTTGCCGACTCACAGCGAAGTCACTACCTCCGCCACTATGAAAACGCACGCGGCAAAAATCGCCCCGGGCGCCGTCACCATTGGCGGAGCGCCGGAGGGCTGGGACGCCAAGCTCCTGGCCGATCTCGTCACCCGCGCCGAGGGACCGGTCATCCACGTCGCGCGCGACGATGCGCGCGCGGCCGCCACGGCCGAGGCGCTGGCCGTCTTCGCGCCCGAACTGCCGGTTTTGACGTTCCCGGCCTGGGATTGCCTGCCTTATGACAGGGTTTCCCCGAACCCAGAGATCTCTGCAGCCCGGGTCGCGACGCTGGCCGGATTGGCGCATGGCTGGGACCGGCCCTCGGTGCTGATGACGACGCTCAACGCCGCGATCCAGCGCGTGCCTGCCCGGGCCTCGGTCCGGGATGCGGCCTTCGTCGCATCCATCGACTCTGTCGTGGACATTGACGGGCTCATTGCCTGGCTAACCGCGAAGGGGTTCAACCGGGCATCTACCGTGATCGAGCAGGGCGACTTCGCGGTTCGTGGTGGTATCATCGATATCTTCCCGCCTGGCGATGCTATGCCCGTCCGGCTCGACTTCTTCGGAGATGTACTTGAGGGTGCGCGCCGCTTCGATCCTGACACCCAGCGCACGGTCGAGACCATCACCCGCGTCGAACTGGCACCTGCCTCCGAGGTCGTGCTCGACCCCGCCTCGATCCAACGCTTCCGCACCCGGTATCGCGAGACCTTCGGGGCCGCGCGCCTGGACGACCCGCTTTACGCCGCCGTCTCCGAGGGGCGCAAATACCAGGGCATGGAGCATTGGGTGGCGCTCTTCCACGAGCGGATGGAGACGATCTTCGACTACCTCCCCGGTGCGCCGGTGTCCTTGGACGAACGCCTCGACGATGCCCGCTTGGCGCGCTGGGACCTTGTGCGCGAGCACCATTCCGCACGCGAGGACAAGGGTGCGACCGGCGAGGCGCCCTATCTGCCATGCCCGCCGGAGATGCTCTACCTGGATGAGCCCGCATGGGAGCAGGCGACGGCTGACCGCGCGATCCGGCGTTTTCATAGCGGTGCGCAGCCATCCGGCCCGGGTGTCACGGATGCTGGTGCGCGGGTGGGTCGGAGCTTTGCTCCGGAACGTCAGCAGGACGGCGTGAACCTGTTCGAGGTGCTGGCTGACCACATCCAAGCGCGCCTCCGCGACGGACCGGTGGTGATCGCATCCTATTCGGACGGTGCGCGTGAGCGCCTTTCCGGCCTGCTGACCGATCACGGGATTGAAGGGCCACGAGCGTCGCGCGGTTGGGACGACATCCAGCCGGGCGTCAACCTGATGGTCTGGGCGCTGGAGCAGGGCTTTGTCGCGCCTGACGTGACGGTGATCTCGGAACAGGACGTGCTCGGCGACCGCCTGATCCGCAGTGCGCGCAAACCGCGCCGGGCCGAGAACTTCCTGACCGAGACGCAGAGCCTGACCACCGGCGACCTGGTGGTCCATGTCGAGCACGGCGTCGGCCGGTATCTGGGGCTGGAGACGATCACGGCGGCAGGCGCGCCCCATGAGTGCCTCTGCCTTGAATATCACGGGGCCGCGAAGCTCTATCTGCCGGTCGAGAACATTGAACTGCTCTCGCGGTACGGGCAGGAAAACGGCGAGCTGGATCGGCTTGGCGGCGGCGCGTGGCAGGCCAAGAAGGCCAAGCTGAAGAAACGCATTCTCGACATGGCGGATAAGCTGATCCGCATTGCGGCCGAGCGTGCGCTGCGCAAGGGCGAGAAACTGGACCCGGACCCGCACGCCTATGAACGCTTCTGCGCGCGCTTTCCCTATCAAGAGACCGAGGACCAGTTGCGCTGTATCGGCGATGTCTTGGGGGATTTGGCCTCCGGCACGCCGATGGACCGGCTGATTTGCGGCGATGTCGGTTTCGGCAAGACCGAGGTGGCGTTGCGGGCGGCCTTCGCGGCGGCCTCCTCGGGAATGCAGGTCGCGGTGGTCGCGCCTACGACCCTACTGGCGCGCCAGCACACTAAGAACTTCGCGGACCGGTTTGCCGGGACGGGCCTGCGCGTGCGGCAGTTGTCGCGGTTTGTGTCTGCAAAGGATGCAGCCGAAACCCGTCGCGGCTTGGAGGACGGCGAAATTTCTGTCGTTGTCGGCACCCACGCGGTGCTGGCGAAACAGGTCAAGTTCTGCAATCTCGGTCTGCTTGTCATTGATGAGGAGCAGCACTTCGGTGTCCAGCATAAGGAGAGGCTGAAACAGTTGCGCTCCGAGATCCACGTGCTGACCATGACTGCGACGCCGATCCCACGGACGCTGCAATTGGCGATGTCCGGCGTGCGCGAATTGTCAGTCATTGCGACCCCACCCGTCGACCGGCTAGCGGTGCGCACATACATCTCGCCCTTTGACACCGTCACTGCGCGTGAGGCGCTGCTGCGGGAGCGCTACCGCGGCGGTCAAGCTTTCATGGTCGTGCCGCGCATCAAGGATTTGGATGACGCGGAAGAGTGGCTGAAGGACCATGTGCCCGAGGTCTCATATGTTGTGGCGCACGGCCAGATGCCTTCGGGTGAGCTGGATGATTGCATGAACGCCTTCTATGACGGCAAGTACGACGTGCTGCTGTCGACGACGATTGTTGAATCGGGGCTGGATATTCCGACGGCGAACACGCTGATCGTGCGGCGTTCAGACATGTTTGGGCTGGCGCAGTTGTACCAGTTGCGGGGACGCGTCGGGCGATCGAAACTGCGGGCCTATGCGTACCTCACCACCGAGCCGCGCAAGCCCATGACCCCGCAGGCGGAGCGGCGATTGAAGGTGCTGGGCTCTTTGGACAGCCTAGGCGCCGGGTTCACCTTGGCCAGCCACGATCTGGACATTCGGGGTGCGGGTAACCTGCTGGGCGAGGAACAATCCGGCCATATCCGGGAAGTGGGCTTTGAGCTCTATCAGGAGATGCTGGAGGAGGCGATTGCCCGCATCCGGGCCGGCGATCTGGACGCCGAGGTTGAGACCGACGAGGGCTGGGCGCCGCAACTCAACCTCGGGGTGCCGGTGATGATCCCGGAAGACTACGTGCCGGATCTGGACGTGCGGCTTGGGCTTTACCGGAGACTTTCCTCACTTGCCAGCAAGACTGAACTGGAAGGCTTTGCTGCGGAACTCCATGACCGGTTTGGCAAGGTGCCAAAGGATGTGGAGACGCTGCTGGCGGTGGTGCGTATCAAGGGGTTCTGCCGCCGGGCCGGGATCGCGCGGAT
>JBCDID010000067.1:0-12762 GCA_038749355.1 Pseudomonadota bacterium
ACGTCCAGCAGGGTCTCCTCAGGATCGCAGAGGAACTCGACATCGTCGCCATTGATCTCAGTGTTGACGTGGATCTTACTCATCTCATCACCCCTTTGCGCGCTCGGCTGCGATGCGGGCGGCGCGGACCGCCAGTACGCCCGCGACCTTGGTGCGGAACTCGATGGTGCCGCGCTTGTCGTCGATCGGATCGCAGGCGGCAGAGGCCGCCGCTGCGAGGTCCGCTTCTGACGCGTCGATGGTCCGGCCTACCAGAGCCGCACCTGCGTCCGGCACAAGGCGGCAAGTGGGTGCTACCGCTCCCAGGGCCACGCGGGCCGCTGTCACCGTGTCGCCATCCATGGTCAGGGACACGCCACAGCCCACGACCGCGATGTCCATCTCGGAGCGCGGGATGAAGCGCAGGTAGGCGTCCGCTGAACCAGCGGGGTGTTGCGGGATGTAGATGGAGCCAACGATCTCGCCCTTCGCAAGCGTGGTGCGGCCGGGGCCTTGCGGGATCTCGGCCACGGGCACATCGCGCTGGCCGTTCGGACCGTGAACGCGCGCCACAGCTTCCGCTGCAATCATCGCAGGCACGGAGTCAGCCGCAGGCGAGCCGTTACAGAGGTTCCCTGCCAGCGTCGCGCGGTTATGGACCTGCGTCGAGCCGATGAGGTTCGCGGCCTCGACCACGCCCGGCCAAGCCGCCGCCAGCGCCTTGTGCTCCTTCATCTGCACGCCCGGAACGGCGGCCCCGATGCGAAAACCGCCGTCTTCCTCGGCAATCTCGTACATGCCCGGGATGCGCTTGATGTCGACAACGAGATCGGGCTCGGCCATCCCGGAGCGCAACTGGACCAGCACATCCGTGCCCCCCGCGAGCACCCGGGTCATCCCGGCCTCGCCCGCCAACAGCGCAACCGCGCCATCGATCGTTTCTGGCGCCTCAAATCGCATGAATTTCCTCCGTACCTGGCTTTCCGCTGGGTGGCGCTATGCGTCGCCGCTTTTACGCCATTAGACCCCGGCAGAAACCAGATTCAAGCGCAATCGCGACATTCGGGCGGTGCGTTTCAGATTATTGAAGTCGGCCGGACGATATCGGCGTTAGCGCTTGGGGAGCGCAGAGGGACCCATTGCCGGAGATGAGCTCAGCCGCGCCGGGCGCAAAAGGAATTCACAAGGCTAGAACCTGTCTCTCTGAGACTGTTCCACCAGCTCCTGCCGACGCGCCTCGCGCAGGAACTTGCCCATGAACTCGAGGTTGTTGAAGCCTTCCTTACCTTCAAGCTCCAGGTCCGCGAGCAAATCCCGGTGGGCTGCAATTGCCTGGCCAACGGCGCTGTGGAACACCTCGGAATTGCGGAAGTCGCGGGCATAGTCCTTGTTCAGCAGGCTCGGGCCCCTGTCTGTGCCTCCCCCCCGCTCGCCATGGCAGTCGGAACAGGCGTTCCCGAACCGCCGCATCCCTGCGACGCCGGGGTTGGAGAACGCTTGCTGACGCACGTATTTCACAGGCTCCGACCCTTCCGGGCTGCTCAACGGCGTATCCAGAACATTGTTGGCGGCCATCAGCAATCCCCCCATCAGGGCGAACACTATGCAAGGGATCACGACGACACGGCGTTGCACGATGACACGACCCGCTGGAACTCAACTCGAACACGCACGAGAGTTCCCGCAAATTGTGAACAATTCGCCAATGCCGTCAGCTGGCCGCGTCCCGCAACTCTTCAAGTTCCAGCCATTCGGTTTCGGCCGCGTCCAGCGCGGCCTGGCGTTCCGTCAGCCCTTCCGAAGCCTTGGCGAACTTCTGCGGCGCCGAGGCGTAGAGGTCGGGATCGGCGAGGAACTCCTCCAGCTTCGCAATCTCGGCGGTCAGCCGGTCGATCTCCCCGGGCAGTGCATCGAGCCGCTGTTGCTGGCGGTATCCGAGTTTCTTCGGCGCGTCGGTGGTCTTCGCATCGGCTGCCGCCGGGCGCCGGTCGCCGTCCCGCCCACTCGATGTGGCGGGGCGGCGCGACTGGGCGCCGACGTCAGTCGGAGCAACACCCCTTTGCGCACGATAGTCGGACCAGCCCCCGGCATAGACAACCGCACGCCCGTCGCCCTCCATCGCAATCGTCGTCGTTGCCACCCGGTCGAGAAAGTCGCGGTCGTGACTGACCAGCAGCACCGTCCCGTCGAAGTCGCCGATCAGTTCCTGCAACAGGTCGAGCGTCTCGACATCGAGATCATTCGTGGGCTCGTCCAGCACCAGCAGGTTCGAGGGCTTGGCGAGCAGCCGTGCCAGCAGAAGCCGCGCCTTCTCACCCCCCGACAGCGCCTTGACCGGCCCCCGCGCCTGACGTTCGTCAAAGAGGAAATCCTTCAGGTAGGCGACCACATGCCGGGGTCGCCCACGCACCATGACCTGATCGTTCTTGCCCGCGACCCCCAGTTCCTTGTCATGGGTCAGCGTCTCCCAAAGGCTTGTCTCCAGATCCAATTGCGCGCGGGTCTGATCGAAGAGCGCTATCTCCAGATTGGTCCCGAGTTGCACGGACCCTGTATCCGGCTCCATGTTACCGATCAGCATGTTGAGCAGCGTCGTCTTGCCCGCCCCGTTCGGGCCAACCAATGCAATCCGCTCACCGCGTCCGATCCGCAGGGAGAACTCGCTCACGACCTGCCGGTCGCCGAACGCCTTAGAGATCCCCCGTGCCTCAATCACCCGCTTGCCGGATTTGGGCGCGGACTCGACTTCCAGCGCCGCCGTGCCCTGCCGCCTGATCTGCCCCGCCCGCTGCTCCCGCAACGAGGCCAGGTTCCTCAGTCGCCCCTGATTGCGTGTCCGCCGTGCCGAGATCCCGTAGACCGCCCAATGCGCCTCCTGCTTGATGAGGCGATCCAGCTTGTGGCGCTGCTGGTCTTCCTCCTCCCAGATCTTGTCGCGCCAATCCTCGAAGCCTGCGAAACCATGGCTCGCGCGATGCACCTCGCCCCGGTCAATCCAAAGAGTTGCGCGCGTCAGCCGGGTCAGGAAGGCCCGGTCGTGGGAGATCATGGCGAAGGCCTTGCGGGTGTTTGAGAGCTCCTCCTCCAGCCACTCGATGGCGTGGATGTCGAGGTGGTTAGTGGGCTCATCCAGCAGCATCAGGTCGGCCTCGGCAGCCATCAGCCGGGCGAGTGCTGCGCGACGGCGTTCCCCGCCCGAGGCTGTGGCAGGATCAGCCCTTGCGACGACCTTCAGACCTTCCATCGCGGCCTCGGCCTTCCAGCGTTCATCGGGGGCCAGTTCCGCCGCTGCATAGTCTCCGAGGGTCGAGAATTCCGACAGATCCGGATCTTGCGGCAGATAGGCCACCGAGCGCCCAGGCTGGACGAACCGCTCGCCTGTGTCCGGCTCCACCATCCCCGCCGCGATCTTCATCATCGTCGACTTGCCCGAGCCGTTCCGCCCGACCACGCAGATCCGCTCGCCCGGTGCCACAGCCAACGAGACCCCCGCGAACAGGGGCCGCCCGCCAAAGCCCAGCGTGATGTCTGCCAATGTCAGGATCGGGGGAGCTGCCATGGCGCGGGTGATGCCTCCCGCACAGGTGTAGGTCAAGTGTAGCGACCGTCACATACGCTAGCTGGGGAAACAGCCAGAGTCACCTCCATTGGAATCCGGGAACCCTCGGAACCTCGCCGCACCCGCGGCACAACGGCGATAAAGTTGAGTAAGACGAAAGGACCTTTGACGTGCCGAAGACAGAAAAGACGATTGTGACGCTGAGCGACCAAGACTTGGACACCATCTCCGCTGCTGGCCGGACCCGCGCGAAGGAAGAGACCAAGCCCGCGCCCGCCAACGCCTCGCCCAATGGCTTGACGTACGATCGCGACATTGGCGGCTGCGTCTAAGTGTGAATGGCGCCCCTGGGTTGAGACCTCTGGCCGGGACGAGGATGACGACAGGAATGGCTGTCTGCTGATCCGTCCCGAAGGCCCCTCAGCCACGGAAGCGGTCCGGAACGACCAGAAAGGAAGATGACATGACCAGGAGACCTGAAGCGCTGACAGACCGCACGCTGGACAATGTGGTCGGCGGCGGCACCACCAGCTATCAGGCATTACCTGAGCTGGACGCAAACGGCGCACTCGGCCGCGGCAAAGCCTCGGATGCCTACTTCGTGAAAGTCGACAGCGAGACGACCACTCAGGCGGCCGAGGAGCCGAAGAAGACCTCGACCGTGCGCGCCGTCCAGATCATGAAATGAAATAGGCTCTAGGCACGGGCCGCCCGGCCCCTTAGCGTCCCCGCGAACTGACGGGGGCGCGGATGTCTGTCTTCAATGCAAATCTCATAGCGGCCGCGGCCTCGCCCATAATGGAGGCGGGGTCCTGGGTGCGCGACGCCGTGTTCCCGGCGAACCGGCCGCTCTTGGACCTCAGCCAGGCTGCGCCCGCGACGCCCCCACCGTTGCCGATCCGCGAGGCGATGGCGGACGCGGCGTTGCATCGGACCGACGCCCACTTCTACGGCCCAGTACTCGGCAATGACGATCTGCGCGCCGAGATCGCGACGCAGTGGTCGGCGGCCTATGACGGGCAGATCGCGCCAGATCAGGTCGCTATCACGGCAGGCTGCAACCAGGCCTTCTGTGCCGCTATCTCCTCGGTGGCCGGGCCCGGTGAAGCGGTCATGTTGCCCTGGCCGTGGTACTTCAATCACAAGATGTGGCTGGACATGGCGGGGATCGGGTGCGTCCCCCTGCCCGTTGGTGCGGACCTGATGCCAGACCCGGATGCGGTGCGGGCGGCTCTGACGCCGGAGGTCCGTGCGCTCGCGCTGGTCAGTCCGAACAACCCGACAGGGGCAGAGTATCCGCCCGAGTTGTTAGCGGCGCTGCTGGATGTCTGCGCGGACGCCGGGGTGCTGATGGTCCTCGACGAAACCTACCGGGACTTCCATTCCATTCCCGGCGCGCCGCATGATCTGTTCGCCCACCCGGGATGGCAGAAGCACTTCGCTCATCTCTACAGCTTCTCCAAAACGTTCCGGCTGATGGGCCACAGGGTGGGGGCGCTTGTGACCTCGGCGGAGCGGCTGACACAAATCGAGAAGTTTCTCGATACGATGACCATCTGCCCGGGCCAGATGGGTCAGATCGCGGCGCTGCATGGTCTGAGGCATCTGGGCGATTGGGTCGCGGCAGAACGGGAGGTTTTCGCCGGGCGACGTGCGCTGCTGCGCGATCTGATTGCGCAAGACCTCCCCGACTGGACCCTGCACGGCGCAGGCGCCTATTTCGCATGGATCAGCCCGCCCGGTGGCCGTCCATCCATGGAGACCGCCCGCGCCTTGGTTCGGGAGCAATCTCTCTTGGTCCTGCCAGGCGAGATGTTCGTGCCAACGAGCGAACCGACCAGTGCGCTGCGCATCGCGTTCGCCAACGCCGACGAGAAGGGCATTCGCGAGACCGTCGCGCGCCTTGCCAGCTACACGAGCAGCCTCTGACAGCCAAAAACCGCACGATCCGACCGGAAACTGAAAAAAAGGTGAGGCTGGCCCGCTTGCCCGCCCGCACCCATATGCGTAAACAGCCGGATCGTTTCATCCGAGGACCCAACGCGAGGCCCATATGCTCGAGTTCATCCGCAAAGGCATCAAGTCGATCTTTGCCAAGATCCTGTTTGCGCTCCTGATCCTGAGCTTCGCGGTCTGGGGCATTGACGGGGTGTTCACGGGCGGCGGCACAGCGACGATTGCTAAGGTCGGGGACACCAAGGTGAACTCAGAGCGTTTCATTCAGGCGCTCAGCCGTCAGCAGTCGGTGCTGTCGCAGCAGGCCGGGCAATTGGTCAGCTTCGAGCAGATGCGCGAGGCAGCCGTCGAGCAGGGGATCCTGACAGCACTGGTCCGCGAGGCGTCCTATGCCGAGGAGCTCGACACGCTGGGCTTGGCCGTCCCCGACGACTCCATTCGCGACGAGATCGGATCGAACCCGAATTTCCTGGATGCGGAGGGGAACTTCTCGCAACTGGCCTATCAGAGCATCATCGGTCAGCAGGGGCACACCCCGCGCACATTCGAAAGTCTGGTGGCGCGCGTCCTAGGCGAACAGATCCTGACCGAGGCCGTGACATTGGGCGTGCAGACCCCGGATGCACTGTCCCAGGCGGTGGCGAAGTTCGATGGCGAGCGCCGCTCCGCCGAGGTGCTGCGTCTGACCCTGATCGATGCGCCCGATCCCGGCACCCCGGACGATACGACCCTTGCCGCGTGGTTCGACGAGAACCAGGAGCAGTTCCGCGCCCCTGAACGGCGCTGGGGCCAGTACCTGCGCATTGACCCACTGGAGCTGGCCGAGGGCCTGCGCCCCTCCGAGGAAGAGGTGCGTGCGCAGTACAAGGCCAACAAGGCGAACTACACGCTGGAGCCGACGCGCACGGTAGAGCAGATCGTCTTTCAGGATCAGGAGGCGGCTGACGCGGCCATGGCCCGCCTGACCGGCGGCGAGGCGAGCTTTGCCGAGATCGCGGCGGAGCAGAACCTCAGCCTCGATGACATCGCGCTTGGCACCGTGCGTGCGGATGATCTGGCAGACAACGTCTCTGCGGCGGCGTTCAGCGTGACCGAGCCCGGCCTTGTCGGCCCGGTGGCGGGTCTCTTCGGCACTGTCATCCTTAACGTCACCGGCGTCGAGGCGGGCGGGACCGAGCCCTTCGAGGCCGTGCAGGAAGGCATCAGCTTCGGGATCGCCCGCGAGCGCGCCCGGGCCGAGGTGACCGCCAAGGTCAACCAGCTCGACGATATCCGGGCGTCTGGTGCCGAGCTGCCGGAACTGGCGGATCAGACGGGGCTGGTGCTGCGCGAGATTAAGGGCCTCGACCAACGTGGCGGCGTGACTGAAGGCGGGCGCCCCGAAATCGTCGACGATGTGCGCTTCACGGGCGAGGTCTTCGCGGCCACCATCGACGAGGAACGCGATATCGTCGAGATGCAGGATGGCTCCTATGTGCTCGTGATGGTCGAGCGGATTGAGGAGACGCACATGCCACCGCTGGACCAGATCAAGGCGGCGGTCACTGCGGCATGGCAGGACAATGCCCGGGTCGAGTCGCTGGAGGCCCAGGCGACGGATCTGGCGGCAAAGCACGGCAGTGACCTGGCAGCCATCGCAACGGAGCTTGGCAAGCAAACCGACGCCGTCAGCGCGTTCGCCCGGTCCACGCCACCGCCGGGATTTGCCCAGGAGCTGATCGGCGAGATGTTCAATGCTGACAAGGACAGTCTCGTGGTGGGCCGGTCTTCGGACGGGCGTTCAGCGGTGATCGCGAAGATCACGGAACTGGAGGCGCTGGAAGGCGCTGACCTGACCGTCGAGATGCAGCAGGTCGGTGACATCTTCGCGAACTCCACAGCGCGGGACCAGTTGGAGTACTACGCCCGCGCCCTGGAAGCCCGCCACGGTGCGGAGCTGAACCTCGGCAATGTGGATGATGTCTTCAACCGGCTAAACCAGACCGGCTACGGCCACGGCGGGATGTAGCACCCCATGCAGATCCATCCCGAACGGGCGGCGTTCGAGGCCGCCTATACACAGGGCGCCAATCAGGTGCTCTGGGCTGAGCTGATCGCGGATATGGATACAGCGGTTTCGCTGATGCTGAAGCTGACGGCGGTGGATGCGGATTCCTTCATTCTCGAGTCCGTCACCGGTGGCGAGATCCGGGGACGTTATTCCGTGATCGGCGCGCGCCCGGATCTGATCTGGCGCTGCCGGGGCGACAAGGCGGAGATCAACCGCGCGGCGCGGCATGACCGCAAGGGCGGGTTCAAGAAGGAGGACAAGGGGAGCCTCGACAGTCTGCGCGCGCTGCTGGCCGAATGTGAGATGGAGATCCCCGCGCCCCTGCCCCCAATGGCGGCGGGTCTATTCGGGTATCTCGGCTATGACATGATCCGGCTGGTGGAGAAACTGCCCGAACCCAATCCGGATCCGCTCGGTTTGCCGGATGCGATGATGCTGCGCCCCTCGATCATCGCGATCGTGGACAACATCAAGGATCAGGTGATGCTCTGCGCGCCGGTGTGGCACGATCCCGGCGTTGAAGCGGCAGAGGCCTATGACACAGCCGCCGTACGGCTGGAGGAGGCGCTCACGGCCATCGACCGTGCGCCTGCCTACACGCCCGTAACGCCGGCGCCGCAGGGGGCTGTGCGCGCCGTGAACCCGGTTTCCAACACGACCGAACCCGAGTATCTCGCAATGGTCGAGCGCGCCAAGGAGTACATCCGGGCGGGCGACATCTTCCAATGCGTGCCCTCGCAACGCTGGGCGTTGGATCTGGATGTACCGGGATTTGCGCTCTACCGGGCGCTGCGCCGCCTGAACCCCTCGCCTTACATGTTCTACTTTGACTTGGACGGCTTCCAGATCGTCGGCGCATCACCCGAGATCCTCGTGCGGGTCAAGGGGGGCAAGGTCACGATCCGTCCTATCGCGGGCACGCGCCCGCGCGGCAAGACGCCCGAGGAGGACAAGGCGCTGGAGGAAGATCTGCTGGCCGACCCGAAGGAGCTGGCCGAGCACCTGATGCTGCTGGATCTTGGGCGCAACGACGTGGGCCGCGTAGCGAAGATCGGGACCGTAGACCCGAACGAGCAGTTCAATGTCGAGCTATACAGCCACGTAATGCACATCGTCTCGAACGTGGATGGCGAGTTGAGCGACGAGCATGATGCCTTGTCCGCCCTTCTGGCAGGGCTGCCTGCGGGTACGGTTTCCGGCGCACCGAAAATCCGTGCCATGGAGATCATCGACGAGCTGGAGAAGGAGAAACGCGGCGTCTATGCGGGCGGTGTCGGCTACTTCTCGGCGGGCGGTGAGATGGATACCTGTATCGCGCTGAGGACCGGCGTGGTGAAGAGCGGCAAGCTCTATGTCCAGGCGGGCGGAGGCGTTGTCTATGACAGCGACCCGCAGGCAGAGTTTGAGGAAACGGTGAACAAGTCCAAGGCGCTGGTGACGGCAGCGGGGCTGGCGCGGGACTTCAACTAGCACCAGGGGTAAACTCAGGCGGCAAACGCACTACCTCCTTGCGCGAAGCCATAAGGAGGCCCGTCATGATCCGCACTGTCGTTCTCGCCCTGATGCTCGCGAGCACCCCTGCACTCGCCGATGTGCGCGTGGTCTTTCTGGAGAGCGCACCCAAGGACCGGTTCGTCATCACCAACACGTCAGCCTGCCCGACCGGCGCTTTGGAGGTCACCATCGATCTCGGCGCATCCGCCGCCGGGTTGATCTTCGACACCACGGGCGCGGGCGCGGGGGTCGAGGTCTTCCAACCCTTCGAACTGGTCACCGGCCATGCCCATGTCACTGCTGTCAGCAAGGTCTCGGATGGCGACCGTTTAGCGGTGCTCGAAATCTCGGACATTCCGGGCAAGGGCGAGATCGCCTTCACAATTGACGTGGACGACACGCTTCCGGCCAGCGCGAACGGTCAGATCATGGTCTCGGGCGGGGAGATCGCCGGGTCACGATTGCAGATCCGGTCAACGGGCGGCGCTGTGGTCACGGCCCCGTTCGACGGCAATGGCGCGGCAGTCGCGCGTTGGGAGGCTTGCCTTTCGTGACAAGTGCGCGGCTGGCGGTCGCGCGTGTCCATTGCGCCAGGAACCTCGTGGCCGCTCCGGCCCTTCACGACATGGCAGACGAACGCTTCGCTCGCACAGCAGCCTAAGGTATAATTACGCGGCATACTTCAGCGCCTGTCACATAGGAGCCATCCCGATATGAGTGACTTCCAGCTGACTGAGCCCACCCTTCGCCTGCCCCGCGCCACTCGTCCCAGCCTGGGCAACTTCCAGCTTTTGCTCGATCCGGAACTGATGGAGGATCTTCGGGCACTGCGGACCGGCCCGCCCAATCTGCGCCTGAGCCGGCGGATCCTGATGCCGGACTGGTCACGGATGCGGGCGGAGGACCTGAACCGCGCCCTGCGCACCCCGCCTGCGACTACCAGCGGTCTTGGTGCCATTCCCTGTCCGACACCAACGCCCGAGGACATGGACGCGGCCACAGCTGCGCTGACGGCGTTCACCCGCACACCGTTTTATCAGGGCACGGCGGGCGTCTGGCTGGGCAACCTGGCACGAGACCTCGGTCGCCAGTACAATAGCCTCTCCACCGGGGAGCAGGTTCTGCTGATCACCCATAGCGCTGTCATCGCCGGGGGGCTCATCGCGGCGATCAACCTGAGTTCCGAGCCGCCCGGGCCGCCGCTCGATCTGATCCTGAACCGGGAGTTCGAGTTTCCCGATTTCTGGGGTGCGACCTTCGAGCTCCGCCATCATGGCGCAAGTTTCGGGATGGGCAACATCGCGGACACGGGGTTAGGTCTCAACCTGGCGGGCGACGCTGTAGACGGGCAATTCGAAGGCTCGGTGGAGGCGTCCCTGAACAACATCCTGGACACCGGGCTGTCGGCGACGGCGGGTCTCGGCCTGGAAAACGGCAACAGGAACATGACGGTCATGATCCGATGGGATGCGACCCAAGCCTTCAGCATTCTCGGCGGCGATTGCGATTGAACCGGCGCAGGGGCGTGCGCACTGTAGTGCTCCTCAGGTCCGGAACGTGGTGGCGAACTGCCGGGCGCCCTCCGGCGTGAAGTCCACGATCCGGGTGCCCTCGATGCGCCGGGCCCAGGCGAGATCGTGCATGCGTGACAGCATCGCCCGGCCCAGGCTGCCCGCCAGGTGGTTGCGGCGCGCGCTCCAATCGAGACATTGTCGGCAGAGCGGGGTCCGCTTTGTCTCTAGTGCGTCGAGGTCAATGCCGAACTCGCGGGCAAACTCCGTACCCTTCGCGGTCAGAGAAAGGTCGTCGCCGTCTTCGCGCAGGTGCCCGCGGGCCAGCATGGCATCATACATGGCTGTCCCCATCTCACCCGCGAGGTGGTTGTAGCAGACCCGCGCCTTGCGCAGGGCGGCGTCCCGTGGACCCGTTCGCGTGCGCAGGTGCCCTGCCCCTGCAGCGAGGCCCATAAGAGCTTCGAGAACCCCCGCGACTTCATCCGAAGCCAGCGAGAAGTATTTGTGCCGTCCCTGTTTGCGCACACGCAGGAGCCCGCCCTCATCCAGCTTCGATAGATGCACGCTGGCAGTGGGCAGCGTCACACCGGCCTCGCCCGAAAGCTCCGTCGCGGTCAGCGCCTTGCCATGCATCAGAGCCGTCAGCATGTTCGCCCGTGCCGGGTCTCCGATCAGCGCCGCAATGCGCGCAATGTCTGGCCCGTCTTTCATAGTTTGATGTTAGCCGAAGCATTCCCGCCATGCAACGGGTATGGTTCGAGCATCACCAAACAATGGAGAACGACATGCTCACATGCATCATCCGCTATCAGATCGATCCGACCAAGAGGGAAGCCTTCAATCAGTACGCCCGAAATTGGGGCCAGGCGATCCCGCGCTGCGGCGCCGACCTGATCGGCTACTACGCCCCGCATGAGGGCTCATCGACGCTTGCCTACGGCATCTACAACATCGAGAACCTTGCTGCATACGAGGCCTATCGCGAACGGCTCGCCGCTGACCCGCTGGGGCGAGAGAACTACGAATTCGCTCAGTCCGAAAAGTTCCTGCTGCGCGAGAATCGGACGTGGCTCAAGCGCGTCTCCGCACCGCACGGGAACTCCTCATGATCGCCGTTATCTTCGAAGTTATGCCTGCCGAGGGGCGCAAGGACGAGTATCTGGACATCGCCGCTGCCATGCGGCCCATGGTCGGGGCAGTCGAAGGCTTCATCTCGGTCGAGCGGTTCCAGAGCCTCACAAACCCCGACAAACTACTGTCCCTTTCGTTCTTCGAAGACGAGGCGGCGCTGGCCCGATGGCGGAATTTGCCCGCGCACAGGGGCGCGCAGGCCAGTGGGCGCGCTGGCATCTTTTCGGACTATCGGCTGAGGATCGCCCAAGTCGTACGCGACTACGGGATGTTCGACCGCGCGGAGGCGCCGGAGGACAGCAAAGCCCGGCACGGCTGATCCAAATGCACGGACTTCAACGCAGCGTACCCATGGCGGCCGATGTGCTCTTAGCGGACCAGCTTGCCCCTTGGGCAAGCACGAATATCGCCAACGCTGATACCAAATCTGCGTAGGTGGTCGCGGACATCGGCGCCCGGCCATCTGTCTGAAGCTCTTGCATGCTCGGAGCATGCGTCGCCGGTGCCTAAGCTGTTTGTCGGAAAAATCAGCTCCAACTCCAAACCGTGAGCGTTGTCCCGAGACGCATTGCCATCCGCGATGTGATTGCGCCCAAGCCCCTGTCGCTGCATGCTCGTCACAAGGGAGGATCAGGCCATGCTGGACCGGAGCACATCAGACCCCGCAGCCGAGATCACACGCTGGACAGACAGGCTCGCGCTCGCCATCGCCGAGGGCGACCGCCCGGCGTTCGACGCCCTCTTTTGCCAGGACAGCCATTGGCGCGACCTTCTGGCGTTCACCTGGCGGCTTCAGACAGTCAGCGGGCATGGCCCAGCGACGTCGTCGCTTTGGGACGCAATGCAAGGAATGCAGGGTCTGGCCGTGGCACCAGACAGGCTAGCGCCACACCTCACCAACCGGGCCAATCGTGATTGCATGGAGGCGTTCCTGGCCTTCGACAGCCCGGCCGGCCACTGCACCGGGGTGCTGCGTCTGGTTCCGGAGGATGGCGAGTGGCGGGCCTGGACCCTGATGACGGCGCTTGACGAGATCCACGACCATCCCGAAATCACCGGCCGAGAACGGCCCACTGGCA
>JBCDID010000068.1:0-12736 GCA_038749355.1 Pseudomonadota bacterium
CATCGCCTCACGCACGGCATCGACATCGGTCGTGCCCGCTTCGGTGACCGCGTTGATCCACATGTTAAAGCCGATGTAATGCGCTTCCATCGGGTCATTAGTCACTCGCTCTTCGCCCATCTTCTCTTTCCAGGAAGCGACCCAGGCCTCATTGGCCTCAGATTCCGCAGACTGGAAGTAGTTCCAAGCGGCCAGGTGACCGACGAGGTTCGTGGTGTCGAGACCGGCCAGTTCTTCCTCACCCACGGAGAAGGCCACGACGGGGATGTCATCGGCAGAGATGCCTGCCGCCGCAAGCTCCTTGTAGAAGCCCACGTTTGCGTCGCCGTTGATGGTCGAGATCACGCCAACTTTCTTACCGTCAGCGCCCAGCGCCACGACGTCCGCCACGATCTTGGACCAGTCCGAGTGACCGAACGGTGTGTAGTTCACGAAGATGTCGCTCTCCGGGATGCCCTTGCCCTTCAGGTAGCTCTCCAAGATGTTGTTGGTCGTGCGCGGGTACACGTAGTCGGTGCCCAGCAGCGCGAACTTCTCAACGCCAAGCTCATCCAGGAAGTAGTCCGTGGCCGGGATCGCCTGCTGGTTCGGGGCAGCACCCGTGTAGAACACGTTCTTCGAGCTTTCTTCGCCCTCGTACTGGACCGGGTAGAACAGCAGACCGTTCAGTTCCTCGATCACCGGCAGCACGGATTTGCGCGACACCGAGGTCCAGTTGCCGAAGATCACGTCGACTTCATGCACGGTCAGAAGCTCACGCGCCTTCTCGGCGAACAGCGGCCAGTCCGAGGCGGGGTCCACAACCACGGGCTCAAGCTGCTTGCCCAGCACACCGCCCTTAGCATTCTGCTGTTCGATCAACAGCAGCATAGTGTCCTTCAGCGTCGTCTCGGAGATCGCCATGGTGCCCGACAGCGAGTGCAGCACGCCCACCTTGATCGTGTCATCCGCTTGCGCCTGTGCAGCGAACGCGAAAGCCAGCATGGTCCCGCCCAGAAGGGCTTTGGTGAATTTCGACATGTATCGTGTCCTTTGTTCATCGGGGCGCGCGGCTTGATCGGCCATCTGGCGTCGCGTGGGCGCCGCAGCACCGCCCCTGATCCTCTCTTTTGCCGGGGCCGAGCTTCCGCCCGTCAGCCCAGCCACCTGCAGTCGACATCCCGGAGCCCGGGTGTCGGGGTGGCACGATAGGGATTACGCGGTGGGGACCAAGAATTTTGCTGCAAAATTAGACGAAGATAATCAATATTGTCAGATTATGCGCATATTAGATCCATGTGTTGGCATAAAGATGAAAAAATAGGCATATAAGTCGTATGATCGGGTGTTCCGGCCTCGGATCACCGACGAATCTTTCGGGCGCCTGAGGTTGAGATCACTGATGCGCGTGTGCTTTTCAGGAGTTCTGACTCGCGTCAGGCGGGCCCCAGCCACCCCCGCCCGAGGTCTCGAGCCGCACCAGATCCCCTTTGGACAGGGAGACATTGGAGATCTTGCCAGGCAGGTCCTGGACCTCACCTTTGCGGGTGAGCACAAACCGGCCTTTGGACCCGGGCGCACCGCCTGCCAACCCGTACGGTCCATGCCGGAACCGCTCGAAGCTGCCGGACACGCGGCCAGCCTCCGCGTCCAAGCGCCACTCGCGGCTGAGCCCCATGCCGCCGGGATGTGCCCCCGCTCCGCCGCTGCCTTCGATGAACGCGTAGTGCGTGAAGGTTATGGGGAAGAGGATCTCGCACATTTCGATTGGTGAGTTCGCGGCATTGTGGAACCCGCACGAGAATCCGTCCGCGCCCGGTCCGTCCGGGTGCCCGCCCCAGCCGCCAACCTCGATCTCGAAGTAGACGCGGGATTCGGTGGGGACCAGTGGGTCCGGGGCCGATAGAGCCATCACATAGGACACACCGTAGTAAGCCGCAGGCACCTTGGCCGGTGCGGCCTGCGCCAACGCTCCCAGCACGGTTGTCACCACCCGGTGACCCGTCGCCATGCGATTGGCAACGGGGGCGGGCGATAATGCAGAGACGATGGACCCGCACCGCGCCGTGATCTCGATGGGCCGGTAGGCTCCCGAATTTGCCATCACCTCGCCACCGCCCATGGATAACAGCGCGCAATAGACGCCTGACCGCGCCATGTTCAGCGTGCAGTTCACGGGGCCGGGGGCTTGATCTGCGCTGTCCGAGAGGTCCACGCGCGCTGTATCGCCCCGGATCTCGACCGTTGCAGCGACCACGAGGTCCACGGCGTCCTGCCCGTCATCGTCCACAAAATCGCTGAAGGTGTAGGTCCCGTCCGGCAGGCCCGCCAAGACTGCCCGCATCGCGGCCTCTGACTGATCGAGGATTGCGTTCATCGCCGCACCAAGAGTCTCCGCTCCGAACCGCGCGCAGATCCGGTGGATCGCCGCGGCGCCGACCTCAAGGCTTGCCAGCTGCGCCTGCACATCCCCCGCGATCATCGCCGGTTCACGCGAGTTGCGGCTGATGATGTCCAGAACGGCGCGGTTGGGCCGCCCGGCCTCGACGAACTTCAAAGGCGGCATGCGCAACCCCTCGTTGTACACTTCCGTCGCCTTGGCGTCGTAGCTGCCCGCGGCCCCGCCGCCCACGTCCACATGGTGCACGATGGCTGCCGAGATCGCCACTCGCGCGCCGTCCATGAAGACGGGTCGGAAGGCCACGAAGTCCGGCAGGTGTTGTCCGCCCGAGTAGGGGTCGTTCGTCAGGATCACGTCGCCGTCCTGCCATTGGTCGAGCGGGATCGGTCCTGCGATGATGTCCTCCAGGCACACGGACATGGAGTTCAGGTGCACGGGGATGCGGGCGGCCTGCGCGACAGCCCGGCCTTGCGCGTCGAAGAGCGCAGTGGAGAAGTCCAGCGTCTCCCGCACCACCGTTGACCGGGACGTGCGCCAGATCGTGGCCGTCATCTCCTCGGCTCCAGCGATCAGGGCGTTGCGGATGACCTCCAGCGTGATCGGATCGGGGACCGTCATTAGGTGTGCTCCGCGATGATGTCGCCACCGGGGAGCGATCGGGCGGTCCAACCGGGCCGGATCCAGAGGCTGGAATACTCCTCCTCGACAATCAGGGGTCCGGTGGCATCAGTGAACGCTGCGCGCTTCACTGTAGGAACATCCTGCCATCGGCCATTGTCGAAGACCCGCCGCTTGCCGGGCTCAGCAACCGAGGATTGCCGTTCTTCCGAGGTTTCCATGTGGTCCAAGAGCCCGATCACCTTGGCACGAAGGGCGACAATCTCAACGGCTTCGTTCGGTGACGCGTGTGCGTAGCGTTGTTGGTGCATGGCATGGAACCGCGAAACCAGCGCGGGGAGCGTCTCCGGTGTTGCCACAGGCCAATCCGTCGTGATCTCCCAAGCCTGCCCGCGATAGCGCATGTCGGCTGCGAAGTGGACCCGGCGGGCCTCGGTCGCGATCCCGTCAGCGTCGAGGAGTTCGTGCGCACGCGCTGTCAAGCGCCCGACGATCCCCTCCAGCACAGGTGCAGCCGCCTCATCAGCTATCATCAGCCGTGCTTCCGTCAGGTCATGCCGGATGTCTGTATCGAGGATCCCCCGTGCTGACAGTGTCGAGGCCATCGCCGGGAAGAGCACACGCCCGATGTTCAGGTCCTCCGCGACTGCACAGGCGTGCAGCCCGCCTGCACCGCCGAAGGCCATCAACGTGAATTCAGCCGGGTCCGCACCTTTCTGGAAGAGGCTCAACCGGACGGCGTCCGCCATTGCGGAGTTGGCCACCGCGATGATCCCGCTGGCGAGCTCGGTCGGGTCCATGTCGAGATCGCTTGCAACCCTCGCAATGGCCGTCTCGGACTCCTCCTTGCCCAGTTGCATTCCGCCGCCCAGGAACCCGTTCGGATCGATCAGCCCTAGATGCAGGTTCGCATCGGTCACGGTCGGCTCGCTGCCGCCGCGCTGATAACAGGCAGGCCCTGGTGCCGCGCCCGCGCTTTCCGGACCAACCCGCAATGCCCCTGTCTGCGCCCGCGCCAACGAACCTCCGCCCGCGCCGATGGTATGGATCTCGATCATCGGCAGACGGACTGGCAGGCCTGCAACCTCGCCGCCCGCCGTCTCCTCGATCTGGCCGTCTTGCAGCACGCAGATGTCCGTCGAGGTGCCGCCCATGTCCATGCCGACCGCGTTCGAAAGGCCGTGCCGCGATGCGATGGATCGGACGGCCATGGCACCCCCGGAGGGTCCGGACAGCAACAGGCGCACCGGAAGGCGGGCGGCCTCCGGAGGGGTCGCGACACCGCCATTGGATTGGACAAGGTAGAGAGGAGCGGCGATCCCGGCATCTGCCAGTGCCACTTCGACCCGGCCCAGATAATTCGAGATCACCGGCTTCAGCAGGGCGTTCAGAACAGTTGTTGAGGTGCGCTCGAACTCGCGGATCTCTGGGCTGGTCTCGTGCGAGGTGGCGACGGTTAGACCGGGGATGCCCGCAAGGATCTCGGCGGCCTCGTTCTCGTGTGCCGGATTCTGATAGGCATGGAGGAAGGTCACCGCCACGGTGGTCACGCCATCAGCGGTGAGGGCTTCACCTGCACGGCGCACGGCATCATGGTCCAAGGGCGTCTCGACAGTGCCGTCAGCGCGCATCCTCTCCGCCACACCCATTCGGTGCTGTGGCGGGATCAGAACGGGCCGGGGCTCCGCCATCAATGCGTAAATGTCCCGGCGCATGTGCCGCCCGATAGCCAGCACATCCGTGAACCCAGCCGTCGTGATCAGCCCGCCCTTCGGCAGCTTGCGCTCAAGTACGGCGTTGGTCGCGATGGTGGACCCGTGCAGGATGATGCCAATGGCGTCGACACCCAGCCCCCGCTTCGCGACCGCGCCTTCCAGGCCTTCGATCAACCCGCGCGCGGGGTCATCAGGGGTCGTCGGTACTTTGTGGTCCCAGACCGTGCCCGCGACGGAGTCCAGCACCTGCACATCCGTGAAGGTCCCGCCAATATCGACTGCGGCCCGAAGATGGGTCATGCTCGCCCCCTCATTGCGATTGCATGGCATGGGGTGTGCCCGCGATCAACTCGGGCCGGGTAGGGAGTGCGCAGATGCCGTCCAATATCATCGTGATAATGACAGACGAGCTGCGCCGTGATTGCCTTGGCTGCTATGGGGCGCCGATGGTCAGGACCCCGCATATCGATGCGCTGGCGGCGCGGGGGATGCGGTTTGATGCGGCTTATACGCCCTCGCCGATTTGCGTGCCCGCGCGGGCGTCGATTGCGACGGGGCGATACGTTCACGAGATCGGGTACTGGTCCAATGCGCAGCCCTACCATGGAGAGCCTCGCTCCTGGCACCATGGGCTGCGCGACGCAGGGCGGGAGATGCTGTCCATTGGCAAGCTGCATTTCCGCGGAACCGAAGACGACAACGGGTTTACGCGGGAGATCAATCCGCTGCACGTGGTCGGGGGAGAGGGGTGGATCCATGGCCTGCTTCGGGATGAGGAGGACATCTACGATGCCTCCGGCTTTGCCGCGCATATCGGGCCGGGCGACGATCCATATACGCAGTATGACGAGGCGGTCTGCGAAGCGACGGTCGAATGGATCAGGTCGCGTACAGGGGACGACCCGTGGTGCCTCTATGTCTCGTTTCTGCGCCCGCATTATCCGCTGACCTGCCCGCCCGAATTCTACGAGATGTATGATCCGGCCGAGGTTCCGATGCCGCGTGCGCCCGGGCCTGCGGACGACCACCCGATCCTCGCGGGCATGCGCCGCGCCTGCGACTATGACACATCTTTCACGGACGAGACCCGGCGGGTGGCCATCGCTTCCTACTATGGGCTCTGCTCATTCGTAGATGCGAAGGTCGGCGAGATCATGGGTGCTCTGGAGGATGTCGGAGCGGCAGGCAAGACAGCTGTCATCTTCACGTCGGATCATGGCGAATGCCTGGGCGATCGGGGGTTCTGGACCAAGATGGTGATGTACGAAGAAGCCTCGGCGGTGCCGCTGATCGTGGCGGGACCGGGTATTGCGCCCGGGGTTGTGGACGCGCCGGTGTCCTTGATCGACCTTTATCCCACGGTGCTGCAGCTGTCCGGGGTGGCGGACAAGGTCCCACCTCATGCGCGATCCCTGCTGGACGCGCCCGATCCGGACCGAGCGATCCTGTCTGAATACCACGACTATGGCGCAAAAACCGGCATGCTGATGCTGCGCAAGGGGCGGTGGAAGCTGGTGGTCTATCCTGGATATGCGGAGCAGTTGTTCGATCTGCACGCTGATCCGCGGGAGACGCGGGATCTGGCTGGGGTGCCGGACCACGCACGCACGCTTGCCGAGATGAGGGTGGCGTTGCGCGAGATCGCAGATCCCGAGGAGATCAACACGCGTGCCTTCGCCGATCAGGCCGTACGGATCGAGGAGCTTGGCGGGCGGGACGCCATCAGGGCGCGGGAAAACTATGACCACACACCGGTAAACGGGTGTTAGTGGGGAGTTCTGCGCCCACTCCTGGATCAGGCCGACAGTATCTGGGCGATCTCGGCGTCTATGATCCGGGTATCGTCGGGCGACTGGCCTGATCCGCACATGTGACCCCAGTCGGTCTCGATATCGGAGTAGGTGGCTCCGTGGATCATTGCTGCTTCCGCCGCGCAGTCTGCCGGGGTGAAGTAGAGATCCGTGGTGGCCGTCATGACATGAGTCCGCGCAGTGATCTGGCCCAGAGCTGTGGCGAGGTTCCCGCCATCCGCCACGTCATTGGCCATCCATGTCCTTGCGCAGGCGGTCAGATCTCCGGCATGCCGGGCCATGAAGAGCTTGTCCCAGTAGCCTTCCAGCCACGCGTCCACGTTGTCGAATGTCCCGAAGGTGTCGCGGATCGTCTCGGCGTCCCATCCATGTCGTTTGATCCAGGGTTGCGAGTAAGCCCACCCCGCATAGACCCGTCCCGCCGCGCGAAGCCCTGCCACCGGGCTTTCGTCCGTACCGTAGCGGGGATCGGCTGAAAGCGCACCGAGCACGCCTTCGAGAAACACCTTGTTATGCGGCGTGGTGCGCGCTGTCCCGCAGATGGTGAGCAGGCGCTTGACCCGGTCGGGTTCCTCGACTGCCCAGCGGTAGGATTGCTGTGCGCCCATGGACCAACCTACCGCCAGCGCGATCGGGGCCCCGTCGAACCTTTCGGCCAGCAGCCGGCGCTGGAGTTCGATGTTGTCGGCATGGGTCACCAACGGAAAGTCTGGCGTGTTGGACGGCGACGAGGACGCGCCGTTGCCCAGCGTGTTCGGCACCACGATGCAGTACCTCTGCGGATCCAGCGCCATGCCGGGCCCGATCAGGAACGCGTTCTGTTCGTGCGTCCCACCGAACCGTGTCGGATAGAGGACCAGATTGTCCTTCGCCGCGTTCAGTTCGCCCCAAACTGCGTACCGACATCGCGCCCCGCGCAACACCCCGTCGGAGGCCAATGGCAGATCTGTGGTGAAGCCCTCGACCTTCATGTCTACGAATAATCCCTCAGTTCGTCGGGCGCATGGAGCAATGTGTTGTCGTATTTGGGCAGGTCGTCGTCCATCTTCAGCCAGGGCAGCTTGCTTTGCCAGTTCACATGGAAGGTTGGCTCAAAGCCCTCCGGGTTGTCCATTGATGCAGCGTAGAGGTGCATGCCGCCGGGATAGTGGTCGGCCTCGAACCCGATAGGCGACCCGCAGTTACCGCAAAAGTGACGATGCACCCCTTGCGAGCTCTCCAGCGTTTTCGGGGGTGCGCCGGTCCAGCGGAAGTTCCTGAGGGGCACCCCAAGCCACGCTACCACGGGCGCCGCGCAGTTCCGCCGACAGTCGTCGCAGTGACAATAGCAGGCCCAGGTGACCTCGCCATCGTACGCCCAGCTTGTCTCTCCGCAGAGGCAACGGCCCGTTGTCGTCATGGTGTCGTTCTCTCATTTTCAGAAGACCTGCGCATTCACGCTAGGGAAGAGACGTGTAGCCTGACAAGATAAAGCTGTCCGCAGTCAGCATGTCGATGGAAAATGCGTTGCCCTGATCCTGTATGGCAAGGGTCTCGTCCCCGAACCGCACGATCACCTTGCCCTGGCTGCGTTGCTCTAGGCTCAATTCGGCAAAACCGCCCACCCCCCAGGCGGAGATGTCAATCGCGTCCGCCCCTGCTTCGAAGTCCTTGATGCTGTCGGCGTCACCATCCGCAACCAGGACGAAGGTGTCCGCCCCGCCCCGTCCGAACAGGTTGTCGATGCCCGCGCCATCGACCAAACGCTCATCAAAACTGTTGCCGAACAGCTTGTCGCGCCCATCCGTGCCCTGGATCAGCAAAACCGGAGGCGCGGATTGCGGCGCATCTGAGAAGATGAAGCTGTCGGCGCTGAGATCGTCCTTGGCCAGCGGTCCGGTCGCCGAGCGCAACGCCAGGAACTCTCCCGCGCCGGTGATGAACAACTTGCCCGAGCGATGCTCGACCACCTCCAGCGCTGCGAACGAGGACACGCCCCAAGCCGAGATGTCGATACGGTCCACGCCCAGTTCGAAATCCTTGATATGGTCGCCCTGCCGGTCCGAGATCAGTACGAAGACGTCCGCGCCCCTGCCACCGAACATATTGTCCTTGCCGGGGCCGTCAGTCAGGCTGTTGTCGCCTTCGTCGCCCACTAAATGCAGGCCAACAGGTTCGGGAGCGGCCTGCAGTTCCACTGGGCCGAGGTCGATGGCGTCGCCGACTGTACGAGGATTGCCATTGGCATCGGTGTCGACTGGATCGGTCGAGAGCGCCCCGTCGCCGTCCACATCGACGCCCAGATCTGCCTCTGATGGCAAGGTGCCGACACCAGAATTCAGCGCGGGATTGTCGGAAAAGCGTGAAAGAGCCGCTGTTTCAAGGCCCGCACTCCTTGCTGACAGGGCAGCAATATCAATACCAACGGTCCGCGAAGCCGGCGTGTAGGAATTGGTCGTCTGATCGTAAGTGACATAGCTTTCCCGAAACTCCTGCCTTTCCGTCTTGGCGAACACCTTTTTCGGTCCAGACTGAAGTAGACCTGGGCTTGGGGCCAAGTCTGGGTCGTTCACAATGTTCCCACCGATGAACTCGTTTGGGCCGTTGTTGCTGATCTGACCAAAAACAATGCTGTTCGAAACTCTGACGTCTGCAAAAACACTGTCAGGAGCCAAGAGCGGCCGCGTGATCCCGGATTCGTAGTACTCGGACGTCACGTAGTTGTTGAAGTTGCCGTAATTCCGATTGGTGTCCCCCGCGATCGCACTGTTGAAGATGTTGATCGAGCTTCGGGCAGACACGCTCCCACCGTAGGCCTTCTGCAGGTTGGTGTTTCCGACAACTGTGGTCTGCACGAGAGTCAGGTTGCCATAGGCGAAGACAGTATGCCCCGAGCCGCCATAGGACGCCACGTTCCCTGTGATCGTCGAGTTCACGACCGTAACATCGTTCTGCCCAAGGATCACCGCGTTGTCCGTCTCAAGGAACAGACCCGGGGTGCCAGATGCTGCATTGTTACGAACTTCCGTGCCGATCAACGCCACTTCGCCGTCGATGTTGACTGCCCCGAAATGAGTGCCGATCAGCGCGCTGTCGCGGATCGTAAGGTCTCCAGTCCCGACAATGCCACCGCCTGTGAGCGTCAAGCCCTGAACCTCGGCATTGGTGTTGGACAGAGTCAGGATATCTGTGTTGTCTTCAACGAACTGCCTATTGCGGAACTGCGCGTTTGCCCGGCCATCGCTCAACCCATCCGCGTCCAGACGATCATTGCCCTCCGCGTCGCCAGTGATGGTGATCTGTCCGGCCCCGTCGATGGTCACGCCGTCTGTGATCTCGATAGCACCTTGGGTCAGACGGATCTGACCTGTCAGCTCCGGGGCAAACGTGATCCGATCTTCACCCGCCGCTGCATTCGCCAGAGCGAGGGCCTCGCGCAGGAACAGGGTGTCGTTGGCTTCGGCTTCGTCGTCGAGTGTTGTGACAATAAAGTCAGCCAATGCACGCTCCGCTTCAATAAATTTCCTAACCTTTCGGTCACGCTAAAGAAGCGGAGCTGTGTCGTCAAAAGTGTAAATCGGTTCTCAGAAGAAGCGCATATACCGCTGGCGCTCCCAGTCCGAGACGTGGTTCAGGTAACTCAGCCATTCATCGCGCTTGTAGTCGATCCAGCTTGCGAACATCGCATCACCGAAAACGGCTTTGGAGAGGGTATCTTTCTCGAACGCGGTCACGGCCTCGTCCAGCGTGCGGGGCAGCATCGCGATCTTACGCCGTTTCAGTTCGCGTTCCGAGACAAGATACATGTTCTCCGTGTTTGGGTCGCCGGGGTCGAGGCCCTCTTCGATACCCTCCAGCCCCGCGGCCAGGCACATGGCAGCACCCAGATAGGGGTTGCAGGCGGAGTCCGCTGCGCGCAATTCCACACGCCCGCCGCCCTTTGGGATGCGCATCGCGTTCGTGCGGTTGTTGTTGCCATAGCAGGCGAAGATCGGCGCCCAGGTGAAACCGGACATGGAGCCCTGTTTGACGAGGCGTTTGTATGAATTCACCTGCGGCGCCACGGTCGCCAAGATCGCGGGCAGGTGGCGCAGGATGCCTGCAAGGAACTGATAGCCGAGCTTGGACAACCCGCACCCGCGCAGGTCCTTCTTGTCCACGAACAGGTTCTTGCCCGTTTTCGCACTCGCCAGTGACATGTTGAAATGTGCGCCCGACCCTGTGCGCTCGACGAAGGGCTTGGGCATGAAGGACGCATAGGCGCCGTGCTTGGCTGCGATCTTGTTGGCCATCAGCCGCAGGAAGACGAACCGGTCCGCCATGGTTTTGACGTCCGCATAGGCGAAGTCGATCTCCACCTGCCCGATCCCGTCCTCGTGGTCGAACGAATAGACGTCCCAGCCGAGCGTGTTCATGGCGTCCACCAGCTCGGAGAGCCAAGGCAGGTTGTCTAGCAGGCGCGAGGTGTCGTAGGCGGGCTTCTCAAGGTGCTGCTGGGGGGAGACCGGATCGCGGCCCGCTTCCTGTCCGCGCCCCTCGCCCTTGTCGCGGAAGACGAAGAACTCGGCTTCCATGCCCATGTTCATGATGAAGCCCATGTCTTTCGCGCGATCGACCTGACGGCCGAGGATATTGCGAGAACACGCCTCGAACGGTTTGCCCTCGCACCAGAGGTCCGAGGGGATCAGCGCAACCGAGGGCTCCCAGGGGCAGATCACGGCAGCGTCGGGGTCCGGCATACAGGCGACTTCCTCGTCGTGAATCTCCTGCGGTACGCCATCGAGTGCGGCACCGGTGAACATTTCCGAACCCTTCATCATCTGGTCGAAATGGCTCATGGGCACGAATTTCGATTTCGAGACGCCGTGCATGTCCACATAGGAGGCGATGCAGGTGGTCACGCCCTCGGCCTTCAGCCGCTTCTTCAAATCGCCGGGTTTGGTCATGTTCTCCCCCTCAGTCGTGGTCGTCGTCAGACTGTGGCGCGCAGCGCGCGCAGGTCAAATGAAAGAAGCCGCCCCCGGGGGAGCGGCTTCCTGTGGTCGGCGCTTCCGGCTCACTTCTTGAGCTTGCCGTATACTTTCTCCTCATGGGCGATGCCCTGGACGATCAGGCCGACGCAGAGCACGACGGACAGGATCAGGAAGAGTGTCGGGGTGAAGCCGCCCGCGCCGGTATAGATGGCGGTTGCGCCTTCGAAGGTTTCGATCGGTGAACCCATTGGTCCCTCCTTTGATTGGATTGAGACGTGGCCTTACTCGGCCGCCATCGGTTTCAGCGGGCTCTGCATGCCCTCGGGATAGGCGATCACCGGCACCTTGACGATGTCCATGCCCAGGATCTCGACCTCTTCCGGGATCCGCAGCAGGCCGAACATGTTCAGGGCCAGCGACACGACGTAGCCCGGGATGAAGCCCAGCAGCGCCATGGCGACCATGCCGATGAACTGACCCAGGAAGTTGGTGTCCGGATAGTCGCCGTTCGGGTAGCCCGATGCGACGATCCCGAAGGCCAGGATACCGAACGCGCCGCAGACGCCATGGACCGAAACAGCACCAACTGCGTCATCAATCTTGAACGTCTTCTCCAGCCAGGCCGCACCCACGGGCGCCAGCGCACCACCGGCAACAGCAAGGCAGAAAGTCAGCGGCGGCCAGTAGAGGTCCAGACCGGACGCGGTCGCGAACACGCCGGCCAGCGCGCCCGACATCATCCAGAACGGGTCACGGGTCATCGCCCAGCCGCCGATGATGCCGCCGCCGAATGCCATGACCGTGTTGAACGCCACCGCCGACAGGGTCGTCGGATTGCCGAAGATCGTCGTCCACTGGCCGGTGCCGTTGTAGATGATGCAGCCGCCGAGGAAGCCGAAGAAGCCGACGAACAGGACCATCAGGCCGAAGACCGAGAGCGGCACGTTGTGCGGCTTGATCTCGTTCGCGGTGCCATCCGGGTTGAACTTGCCGATGCGGGGGCCGAGGTTCAAAAGGACCCCGAAGGCGAACGTGGCAGCACAGAGGTGCACACACCCGGCAGCGCCAAAGTCATGCCAGCCGAACTCTGTCAGCAGCCAGCCGTCGCCGTGCCAGGCCCAGCTTGCGCCGATGATCCAGACCACCGAGCCGAGCAGAATTGCCAGAATGATAAAGCCTGTGACCTTGATCCGCTCGATCACAGCGCCCGAGAAAATCGATGCGGTCGTGGCTGCAAAGAGCGCGAATGCTGCCCAAAAG
>JBCDID010000069.1:0-12522 GCA_038749355.1 Pseudomonadota bacterium
ACCACAATCGGGATCCTGATGCCGGGGGATATGGGCCACGGGGTCGGACAGGCACTTGGGGCCTGCGGACATGAGGTGCTCAGCGCGCTGGATGGGCGTTCGGCACACACAAGGATGCTGGCCGGGCGCGCGGGCATCCGGGATACCGGCGATCTCGACACATTGGTGGAGGAGGCTGAGCTCATCCTCTCCATCGTCCCACCCGACCGCGCGGTTGGACAGGCCCTCGACGTCGCCGATTCCATTGCCCGCACGGGCGCCAAGCCCGCCTATGCCGACTGCAACGCCATCTCTCCGGGGACGATGGCAGAGGTCGCCGCCCAACTCCCCAACACGACCATCATCGATGCGGGCATCATTGGGCTCAATCCGATCAAGTCGCCGCCCACGCGATTCTACGTCTCCGGCCCGGACTGCGGGCCTCTCGAGGCACTGGATTGCGATGTCATGAAGGTGGTCAAGATCTCGGACCAGATCGGCCGTGCCTCGACGCTGAAGATGGTCTACGCCGCAGGCACCAAGGGCGTATGGACGCTGCAAACGGCGTTGCTGCTGACTGCCGCGCGACAGGGGGTGTTGGAGCCGCTGCTGGAAGAACTCGCCTATTCGCAGGAGCCGCAGCTCAACGCCATGCGAGGCCGCATTCCCTTCCTGCCCGCCGACTCCGCGCGCTGGGTGCCGGAGATGGAGGAGATCGCCGTAACCTTCGCCGAGGCAGGCGTGACGGACAGCTTCCACAAGGGTGCTGCCTCGATCTTCGCCCTGCTCGCCCAGACCCCGTTCGCCGAGGAAACCCGCGAGACGCTGGACAGATCACGCACGCTGGAACAGGCTCTGGCTGAGTACGTCAAACACATAGAAGACTAGCGCCATGTACCAGATGCTCACCATGTTCAGCTTGAAACCGGGTGTGAGCATGGAGGCGTTCAAGGATGCATTGGCGGTGTTTGCCGAGCACATGCGAACACACGACCTGATCACCGGTATTGGGCCGATCCTCAGGCGGCACCCGTCGTCCGGGCTGGACACGGACAGTGGGCGGGCACACAGCCATTACTTCCTCACGGATTTCCGGGATCTGGCGCAGTCCGAGGCGTCTTTTGCCTATCTGGAAGACCGCGAGCCGGCTGCCTGGCGCATCCACGGCGCGGTGTTCTCGAAGGTCAAGGACCCGCTTTTCCTGTTCTGGGAGAAACCGGACGGGGATTGAGCTTGCCCTACGGGCTCCGGTGAATCATGGATGCACCCTACAGGGTATGCGCCGCGTCGGGTTCATCCATTATCCACCGGAGCCCGTAGGGCAAGATTTAAGGTCAGATCTATGACCCAGAACCCGCCCAACCTTCGCCCGGACCTCGCAGGCGCCTCCATTCCCGAAGCAGTGGGCGGGCCACGCATCGGTATGGTCTCGCTCGGCTGCCCGAAGGCGCTGGTGGATTCGGAACGCATCCTGACGCGGTTGCGGGCGGAGGGCTATGCGATCTCGCCGGATTACGCTGGCGCGGAGGCGGTCATCGTCAACACCTGCGGGTTTCTGGACACGGCCAAAGCCGAAAGCCTGGAGGCGATCGGCGAGGCACTGCAGGAGAATGGCCGGGTCATCGTCACCGGCTGCCTGGGTGTGGAGGAAGAGGCGATCCGGGAAGCGCATCCCAACGTGCTCGCCGTCACCGGACCGCACCAATACGAGCAGGTGCTGGACGCGGTTCACGGCGCCGTGCCACCCGCGCCCGACCCGAAGATCGACCTGATCCCCGCCTCCGGCGTGCGCCTGACCCCGCGCCACTACGCCTATCTGAAGATCTCGGAGGGGTGCAATCACTCCTGCCGGTTCTGCATCATCCCGGATATGCGCGGAAAGCTGCGCTCGCGGCCGCCTCGGGCGATCCTGCGGGAGGCCGAGAAGCTGGTGGCCGCAGGTGTGCGCGAGCTGCTGGTGATCAGCCAGGACACATCGGCCTATGGCACGGATCTGAAGGACGACCCCGACGCCAATATCGAGTTCCTGGCGCGTGAACTGGGCAAGCTCGGCGCCTGGGTCCGGCTGCACTACGTCTACCCCTACCCGTTCGTCGACCGGCTGATCCCGCTGATGGCCGAGGGGTTGCTGACGCCCTATCTCGACATCCCGTTCCAGCACGCCTCGCCTGCGGTGCTGAAGAACATGAAGCGCCCGGCCAACGAGGCGAAGGTGCTGGACCGGCTGGCGCGCTGGCGGGACATCTGTCCGGAGATCACGGTGCGCTCGACCTTTATCGTGGGCTTCCCGGGCGAGACGCAGGACGATTACGAATACCTGATCGACTGGCTGGACAAGGCGCAGTTGGACCGGGTCGGCTGCTTTCAGTACGAGGATGTGCGCGGGGCGACGGCCAACGACCTGCCGGACCATGTGGACCCGGACACCAAGCAGGAGCGGTGGGAGTGGTTCATGGCCACGAGCCAACAGATCTCGGCGGCGAAACTGCACGACAAGGTGGGGACGACGCATCGCGCCATCGTAGACGAGGTGGACGAGGACGGCGCGACCTGCCGCACGACCGCCGATGCCCCCGAAATCGATGGGAACCTCTTCATCGACGAAGGTTTCGAGCATCTGAAACAGGGTGACATCGTCACGGCTGAGGTGGATGAGGCCGGGGACTATGACCTTTGGGGGAGGCTTGTCTGACCCTCTGGTCCTCGTGCCCGGCCACATGTGCGGGGCATGGCTCTATGCACACCAAATGGCGGCTTTCCCGGATGCGATCATCGCCGACGTGAACCGGGACGACACAGTTGCGGCCATCGCGGGGAGGCTGTTGGAGTCCGCACCAGCGCGGTTCCACATCGCCGGACTATCGATGGGCGGGATGGTGGCGATGGAGGTGATGGCGGAGGCGCCCGATCGGGTCGCGTCGGCCTGCCTGACTGCGACCGATCCGACGGAGGCCCGCCCTAAGGAAATCACATGGCGCAGTGATCTCATCTATGAGGGGATCGAGGCTTATGTGGCAACCTTCGTCCGGCAGTTCGTGCGCCACGATCCGGAAGGACTGGCTGGTCTGGCCGAGGAGGTGCAAGGCCACATGGCTGGCACGCCAGAGGCCGTGATCCGCGCTCAGGCCCATGCGCTCGACACCCGGCGCGAGATGGCCCCGCGCATTGCCGGGTACAACGGGCCGGTGGAGGTCATTGCAGGCGCGCGCGACCGCGTTTGCCCGCCGCACCTGCACGAAGATCTCGCGGCTCAGATCCCGAATGCGCGGCTGACCGTCGTCCCAGATTGCGGGCACATGGTCACGTTGGAAAAACCCGACGACGTGCTGCGCGCGCTGCTCCGACTGGTGCGCGCCTGATCCTCCGATCCTGCGAGCTTGCAAGTTACTGCGCCTGCGTTAGGTTTCGCTCCGCAGGTGGACAGGGCGGAGCAGGTATGCCGCGGTTTTCGGGATTGTCGGTGCTTTGTCTGGCCGGCGTTGTGGCGGGATGTACGCCGGAGGCGCGGCTCCCGGATCTCAAGCAGATCTATCAGCGTGCATCTGCCGCCAATCCGGACGTGGCAATGCGGCGTCCATTGGTGGCGATCCCGGGAACGCTGGGGTCGCGGCTGGTGGATTCGGTATCCGGTGAGGTCATCTGGGGGGGTGCGGGAAGTCGCGGGATCTCGGCCGATCCGGAAGATCCCGAGGAGTTCCGGCTGATCGCGCTGCCGATCCCGAAGGCGGATGAGCCCTTCACCGAGCTGGTGGACACGGTCGTGCCGGGCGGGATCCTGGAGACCGCGGAAGCCGAGGTGCTCGGCATCCCGATCAGCATCAATGTCTATGGGGAAGCGCTGGGTGTGCTAGCGGATGGTGGGTTCCGCGTCCAGCGCGGCGTCCGCAGGTTCCGTAGCGGCGGGGATCGGGACGATGTGGTCGAGGACGACCCGCCAGAACCAGCACAGGTCGAGGGTCCGGCACCGGACAAACCTCGGCCCGAAGAAGTCAGCGACTTCGATACGTTCCAGTTCGACTATGACTGGCGCCGCGACCTGATCGAAAGCGCGCACAAGTTCGGCCGTTTCCTCGAGCAACGACGCCAGGACGTGGCAGCCACGGGGTCCATGCCTGAGCGGTCGGTCAAGTTCGACCTGCTGGCGCACTCGATGGGCACGCTCGTCTCGCGCTATTTCCTGATGTACGGGTTCGCGGATCCTAAGCCGGGCGAGCCTCTGCCGCCGGTCACCTGGGCCGGTGCCGAGTACTTCAGCCGTGTGGTGTTCGTGGCCCCGCCCAACTCTGGCTCTGTCCTGGCCTTGGACAACCTGATCAACGGCAAGGAACTGGGCCCGCTGCAGCCGATCTATACCTCGGCGCTGCTGTCCAGCCATGTGTCGCCGTATCAGCTGATGCCGCGCGCGCGGCATAGGCGCGTGCTGGTGGACGGCAAACCTGCCGAGGATCTGTTCGATGTGGAGCTTTGGGAGAAGATGGGCTGGGGTCTGGCGAACCCGGCGGCAGAGCCCGAACTGGCGCTCCTGATGCCGGATGAGCCTTCACCCGAAAGGCGACGGGCAAGAGCGCTGGCCTACAAGAAGCGAACGCTTGAACGGGCGGAGACCTTCCATCGCATGATGGATCGGTGGGCGCCGCCACCCAAGCATCTCGATCTGTTCCTGGTGGTGGGTGGGGGTTTCGAGACCCCGGCAACGGCGGAAGTGGATTCCACGACCGGAGCCTTCAAGATCACGACTTTGGAGGAAGGGGACGGGGTCGTCCTGCGCGCCAGCGCGCTGGCGGACGAACGCCAGGACGGGGATCTGTCGACCGGCTTCCGCTCGCCTCTCAGGTTCAAGACGACGCTGTTTCTTCCGGACGAGCATGTGGAGCTGACCAAGAACCGCGTGTTCGGAGACAACCTACTGTTCTGGCTGCTGGAAGCCCCGCGCGGAGGATCGGAGCTGGCGCGCCCCGTGAATGCGGGGCTCCTGGGTTCGGTTTCGGACGGCCAACCCACCGAAACCGTTGAACCCACTGAACTGAGCCCCGGCGGTCAGGATCGCTAGGACCTCTCGGAATGGGTCGCCGATAAGGTTCGCGCCCCGCCTTTAGACGTGTCAGACGACGCTTGGCGGGACGATATCCAGATAATGCACGGCCAGACGAACTTCGCCGCCCGTGAAGTCACCACCCTCGGAGGTGATCTCGAGCGGCGTGGCGCCGAAGTAGGCCTGCGGCTGCCCAGTCACACCATGCGCAAAGGCGTTCAGATCCGACCCGAACCCGGTGCCATAGCGATCCGGTGAACCGGGCACGCCCAGCGACCATGCGGTTGCGCCAGTGATCGGGGCAATCACGCGACCCGTCACCCCAAGGACGACCGCCTTGTCAGGGATCGCGGGGCCGGTCGTGGTTGCGGCACCGGACAGCACCTGATCAAGTTCCGCGATCCGCGTCAGCGACACCGCGCCGCTTGCCCCGCCACTGCTGCGACCCGCCACCCAGGCACCATCGTCATAGACAACATGGCTGCGTTCGGACTCGATCCAGACCGTGCATCCGGACCAAGGCTTCACAAAGTCCCAGCCGCCGTTGAGCGACAGCGCAAGGTCGCCGTCCTGGCCCGACCATTCGCCACTTGCCTGGGTGCCGACAATGTAGGCCTCTCCATCCAGCGACCCTGAAGGCGGGGCGGACAAGGTCCGGCTTTCGACCCGGGCGGACGCCAGTGCATCGGCACGTGCCAACGCCTCGTTGACGGTGACATGCTTCTGGGCTTGCGCCGCATCCAATAGCGGCAGATTGAAACGCAATGTATCAGACATGGATCTCGATCGTCCTCTCTGGTCCGTAGCCGTAGGTGGCCGAAAGCTGCGCCACCGAGACGCTGATCGCGCCGGAGGCGCCATCTGCGGCCTGATCCGACGCGGTGTATATTAAGGCCGGTTCCGACACCTCGACTGTCCGCAGAACGATGTCGCCTGAGCGGACAGTCAGCCGGTAAGCCTCGCGTTCCTCGCCGAGTGGGACCTCGACAGACACGAAGCTGTCACCGCCCATGCGCGTCTGCCGAATCCAGGAGATCGCAAGATCCGCACCCTGAGACCGCGCCCGCAGATGTGCCGGGGCAAACGGACGCAAGCCGACAGCGCCCGCTGTGCCCGTCAGCTCGACAAACCCCGGATGCGAGATATCGAATTGCGCGGGGCCGACGCGCCAGGTCCTTGGCAGGCCGATTTCCTCGGCACTCACGGGCAGAGGCACGAGCGCGTCGTCCAGAACGACGATCCGCGCACCCTCCGGGATCGGTTCGACCGAGAGCGCATCCGTCCCGCGTTGTCCGCGCAGCAGATAGCCAAGGCGATAGTGGTCCTGTCCGATAAGCTCGGCATCACGGAATTGCAGGATCTCCCACGCTCCCGAAGCCATCTGCACGGCCAGCCGGTTCGCCCCGTTCAGCACCTCCAGCCGCCCCTCCGCGGCAATGCCGCCAGTGGGCAGGAACACATCCCAATCGACCCGGTGCCAGCGGTTCGGCGCGCCAATGCTCAGCGGCGTATCACTGAACCCCAGCAACGCCGGTTTGCGCACGCTGGCGGCGAGATCGAAACCTTCACCACTCGCAGACTTGTAGACGGCGACATCGCCGGGCCATGGCTCGGCGGAGACAGCCAACCGGGGCTGATGATCGGTCTCGGACCCGTCCGCCAGAGGCAGATCCAGGATCAGCGCCGTCAGCGGCCCGGGTACCGTGATCGACTGCGGTGGCAATGACCGGTCGGCCGCCGCCACGGGCACATAGAGGCTGGGCTCAACACGCACGGCCTCTGCCTCTCGCGCACCCAGATCGGTCACGCGGTCCAGCCGGTAAAGCTCCGTCTGACCCGCGCCCTGCAATTGCAGAACATCCCCGGGCTGGAAAGCCAAGGCGGATGGCGGCAACTGGAAGGACGCAGTCTCCTGCGACCGCAGCTGCTCCGCCAACCAGCGATCCGCGATCTGCTGGGCCCGCGAACTTGGCAGCGAGAGGTTCAGGGACGTCTCCGATACCCGCAGCAGATCGCCCCCCGGCAGTCGTGCCTGTGCCGCGCCGACCCGATATTCGGCCTCGGTCTGGACATAGGACAGCCGCACCGCATCCGTAGACTGGGTCCGGGGCGAGACCACACGTTCGACAGCAGCGCGGTCTGGGCCCGACCCTGGCAATAGACGCTCGGGATCGATCGGTGTGACGGTTGCAAGTTGGCGCGTGGCGAAGGTGATCCGACCGTCGCTCTCGAACGCCTCGAACCCGTACGCCTGCATCAATGGTTGCATAGCCTCGCGGGCCGATTGCACATGCTCCAGCGTGTAGCCATCGACGACGCCGAACAGGCGGGACACGTTGATATCGTCGGGCCCGAGCCCGGATCGTGCACAGATCTCGGTGACAACCTCGGCCAGCGACCCCGCCGTCACCCGCCCAGTCACCCAGTGACCCAGACGGTGGGACGGCCCGTCGGCCCATAGCCCCTCGCGTACGGGGAAATCGGGCCAGGGGCGCGCATCCCAGGTCCAGACGAAGACGCCGTCATCCGGGATCATTGGTCCTGCATAAACTGCGCTGACCGGATTGTTCCCGGGCTCCGCCCAATAGCCGAGCTTGGCCTGCAGGAAGCGGCGTTGCATCTCGTCATCACGGGCGCCACGGGAGCCGGGCGGCAACGCGCTCTCGGAGCTCTTGGGATCGACAAACAGGTTCGGCTTGTTCGCGCCGAGATCGACCGCCGGACACCCGGTTTCGGTCAGCCAGACAGGTTTTGACTCAGGCACCCAAGCGGTCGGCTGCGCGTCCCTTACACCCCCCACGCGGTTGTGGTGCGGGTTGGACCACCAGTTGCGGATATCCTTGGGCCGGAAGATCCATGGCTCGTTATGCGCGCCATCAGTGATTGGCGTGCGGGCCTGTGCGATCTGGTCGGCCTCGGATGCGTAGAAGTAGTCGTAGTATTCTCCACCCTCGATCTGGCTTTGCAGATAGGGCAGCGAATAGATCGACCCGGCGCCCTCGTCCGCATGGGACAACCCATGGCGCCAGTCGCTGAGCGGCGTGTAATCGTCGATGCCGATCAGGTCGATATTGGGATCGGCCCAAAGCGGATCGAGGTGGAAGAGCACATCGCCCGAGCCGTCCTGGGGCTGGTAGCCAAAGTACTCCGACCAGTCGGCAGCGTATGTGATCTTGACATTGGGCAGGAGCGTGCGCACCTCCTCCGCCAGCGCGATCAGGTGATCGACCGCGGGAAACTCGGTGCGTGCGGACCGGATCGTGGTGATGCCGCGCAGCTCGGTTCCGATGCAGATCGCCTCGACACCACCTGCCGCGGCCCCAAGTGCCGCCATATGCAGAACGAAACGCCGCCAGGTCCATTCCTGTGGACCATTGTATACGACCGTGCCATCGTTGATGGAGAAGTCCGCAGCAGAGGCTGACCCGAAGAACGCATCGACGTCGCTCGCCGCCGCCTCCGTCTGATCCTGGGTTCCCTGCTGATCCGGCGCCAGATCTAGCGTGATCCGTCCACGCCACGGAAATGGCGGCTGTTCCGGGCGTCCATACGGATCGGACAGACCGTTGCTCGCCGGAATATCCATCAGCAGGAACGGGTAGAGCGTGACCTTCTTGCCGCGCGCCTGCATCTCCTCGATGGCCCTGACAATCGACTTGTCGTCAGGCGTGCCACCGAAGTTGGGCCGATCATCCGCCGTGCGCGAGATCAGAGGCGCGTTCGCCGTCGTCAACCCGGCGGCCGACCAAGGCTCGGGCGCGGTGACGCGGTTGCGTTCCTCGATCTTGGGTTCGACCCGGCAGCGGCCCACGCGCAGGTCGTCGCCAAACCAAGAAACAACCAGAGAGATCTGCTCGGTTCCCGGCAGTTCGTGGTCCATTTGGTCCAGCGAGGCCTGAAAGTCCGGCACGCCCGCGGTATTGTTGATGTTCGCATAGCGCCCGCCGCCAGCAGGAAAGACGATCCGCGACGGCTCCGGGTCCAGCGCGAAGTCACCGGTTCCGGGCGAAAGACACACGGCCTTCACCAATTCGGGCAGAGGCGTGCCTGCCTCCACACCGTCCACCGTCGCGGAGGCGTTGCGGAACACCTCGAAGTTCAACTGAGGAATACGGTTGCCGAACTGGCCGACCGGCAGGTCCTCGAAGACCACATAGGCAACACCCCTGTAGGCGGGCACGCGGCCAGCCCCCTCGACCGCCTCGATCTTCGGATCCGGTATCTGTTCCTCGGTCCCGTGATAGATCCGATAGTTCACGCCCGTCAGATCAAGCAGCTTGCCATCCGCCCAGACCCGGCCGATGCGCTCGATCGGCCCTTCGCAGAGACCGACGGCGAACGAGATGGAGTAGGAAAACTCGCGCACCCGCTGGCCGCCGCCAGTCGCCTTGCCGCCCCGGGTCGTGTTGCGCACGGTCTCGAGGAACCGGCTCGCCCAGATCAACTGACCGGCCAGGCGCACCCGGCCAAAGCACTGCGGCATCGGCGCGCCCTCGGTCGAGGACTGGATGCGCAGCGAGCGTGCGCGCCCGGTCTCGACCGCAGCGGATCCTGTCCCCAGCACAGCCTGATCGATGAAGGTCCCGGCAATGGCCCCGGCCGCGCGGCCAAGCGTCAGCGCACTGAGCCCGAGGACCGAGCCGCCGAGCGAGCTGCCCGCCGCGGCACCGGCTAAAGAAAGAACGACAGTCGCCATGGGGCGCCTCTTTGGTTTGAATTCTCAGGTGCGGTCGGGAAAGCTGAAAGCACCGGCAAGGCGGCGCACCCAGGCATCGGTCAGCCGTGTCTCGCAAACCGAATGGCCGGAATAGGCGTGGATCACGGTGCCACCCTCGACGCCCCCGTCCGCGAGAATGGCCGCATGCTTGGCCGGTCCGCGCTCGACCATGCGGAAGAGCAGCATGTCGCCGGGTTCGGCCTCGGCATTCGGTATCCGTCGCATATGGCGCATGGCCGCGCGCAAAAGACGCTCCTCGCCCCGCGCCTCGGCCCAGTCGGGCGAGTAGGCAGGCGGGGTCTCGGGCTCCGGCCCGATCACCTCGCGCCAGATCCCGCGCACAAGCCCCAGACAATCGGCCCCCGCGCCACGAATACTGGCCTGATGATGATAGGGCGTGCCTAGCCACGACCGGGCCGCATCCACGACCCGGGCACGGGTCTCAGCGGAAGAGGGAGCCGCCGTCATGGACATCTCCTGTGCTGGGATAGGCGGCCGCCACATCGTCGCCCGGAATGTGCGGGAAGCCGCGGAAGTTCTCGAGGCTGCCGAACCGGGCCAGGCACTCCTCGGCGGTGCGCGGACAACCGACCGTGATCTCGAACCCGTCACCCGTCTGCACGGGAAGGGGCGGGGCGAGCCAGAGGTCGATCAGCGCCTCCTCCCCGACCACGAGATGCGCCTTCACATGGCTCTCCACGCCCGCATTCGCGCCGGATGTCCAGACCAGCAGCCCGTGATTGAACCAACCGGGGGCGTAGGCGCCCAGGCCGGATGCCGCGATCTGTTGAGGGTCCGTCGCGGCCAGCACCGTACCAGCGCCCTTGTTCTCCGGTGCTTCCGGATCGCCGAAACACCGCACCTCACCCGCGCGGCAGTCGCAGGTCGTCAGGTAGGCCCGCCCGACCGGCTGGTTCAACCGATCCGCAAGTCCGGTGATTTCAGCTTCGAAGGCGATGTCGCCGCGCCGGATCTCGCCGATCGCGCCACGCGACAACAGCACACGGTCGTCCACGTTCTGCCAATCAACGAGGAACAGGGTCACCTCGGCGCCCGAATAGAGACCGCGGGCAATGTCGTCCCCGGTGATCCTGTCGGATGACAGCGCCCCGGTCACATCATGGCTGTCGGGCGACAACCCGGTGCTCGCCTCGATGGCCGAGGGCGCGAAACCGGTCTCCGGCTCGAACGTGATGCCGTCAAAGGTCAGGTCCAGATCGTGATCCGTGAAACCCAGCCTGACACCATCCGCCCGGGTCACGAGCCAGCAGCGCGCCATGGTGCTGGCGCCCGAATCCAGCGATTGCTGAAATTGAGGAGGGATCTGGCGCATCAGACACGCACCTCGATGATGGGGATTGACGGGATCTCGCCCGCTTCGAACGCGGCCAGGTTTGCCTCGATCACATCCGTGTCGAACCGGACAGGCACGTCGAACTCGAAACCGGCCGTCACTTCGGATGCTCCGGGATCGGAGATGAGCGTCACCAAGCCGGTTTCGGTATCGACGGCGAACTCACCGCCCTGAGTCAGTTCCACACCACCGACGGCTACACGGACGGTTCCGGGCACGGGCTTGGTGATGGGACGCACGTAGCTTCCACCATTGTCGGTGTAGCGGCGGACAAGCTGGCGGGCCGGACCGATGCCTTCCAGCAGCTGGTCGCCAGGGGTCACATCGACGGAGGGTGCCGAGGACTTGTGGTCCAGCCAGTCCTTCCAGCGGAACGCGAACAGGCGGCCATGTCGCGCCTCGAAAAAGGCCAGCACCTCGGCCAGATCATCAAACGACCGCACGCCCAGCCCGGCATCATAGCGCCGCCGGGACCGAGACCAGGGCGAGTTGCGCTCCTCGAACCCGCTCACGAGTTCGACTATTTCGGTGCGCCGTTCGATCCCGCCGGAGGAACCGAACGAGATCGCAGGCGAGAACCGCACATCATGGAAGCTCATGGGATCACCTCGGGATCAGAGGCCGCGCTGGCCGCGGCGGACGGCGCGGGCGAGTTGCGCGGAGACCTGGCCACGCGACCGCTCGAAACTGGCGGCGTCAGGCGTCTGGATGTTGACGACGATAGGGGCGGCACCCCCGCCGCCCTGCGCCGCCACACCAAGCTTGCCGTCCGGCCCGCGCGACAGAGGCATGATCGCCTCAGGCCCCGCTTCGCCCATCAGCCCGGTCGCACCGCGCATGGGAAAGAAGGTCGGGCCGTCGACCACGCCGCCGCGGGCAAAGGCCCGGACACGGCCGGATGAGAAGGCAGCGCCATCCGCGAACAGCCCTCCGAAGGAGCCCGCGACATTGCCGAAGATGCCGGCAAACCCACTAGCCAGCGAGTTCGTCACGGGCGTGAGCGCGGCATCCAAGGCCTTGCTCGCCACCGAGGACGCAAGGTCGCGAAACACGGTCGAGAGCTTCTCTCCTCCGAAGACGGCCTTGTCGAAGGCGCTCTTCAGTGAGGAAGAAAGCGAACGCGAGAGCTTTTGCGACTGGCTGTCCAGCGCGCGTATCGCCTCGGTCGCCTCGCTGATCTCGCCCGTGAACCCGGCGGCAAGGCTGCGCATGTCGTCCAGCGCGGCGCCAAGGTTCGTGGCAAACCCTGTCGAGAAGGGATCCTGTGATTGCATATGTCTCAATCCTTGTCAGTCGGCGCGTCCGGGAAGGCGGTCATCAGCGCGTCGAGCGCGCTGCGGTCCATGCCCCCGCCGAGGGAGGCGATGCCCGCGCCCTGCAGGGCCGCCACGCGCAGTTGCCACTCCACCAGATCGGCCCCGACGACCGCCTCGGTCACGG
>JBCDID010000070.1:0-12393 GCA_038749355.1 Pseudomonadota bacterium
ATGTATCCCGGGATGTATATTCCTACCCGCCCGCGAACCGGGTGACGGCGGCGCAAATCCGGTCGAACGCGGCCCCTGCCCGGGCCGACATATGCCGCGCGCGGAGGAAACCGTGGGGCAGTTGGTCCTCGATCACGACCTCGCCCGCGATGCCTGCTTCCTCGAGTTTCTCGACATAGGCGAGCCCGTCATCGCGCAGTGGATCGACCTCGGCTGCCGACACGAAACAGGGCGGTGCGCCCGTGAAACCCTTCGCCAGAAGGGGGCTGAAGCTGGGGTGAAAGGCGTCCTCCGGCGTGCCCGCGCGCAGGTCGCGATAGGCTGTGATGTCGCTCGCCTCCAGCAGCGGCGCGTGGGCGTGCTCGGTATAGGCCGCGAGCCTCAAACGCTCCCCACCCAGCCCGGGATAGATCAGCACCTGGCCCGCCAGCTCCGCCTTCGTGTGCAGTGCCACCGCCGCCACGAGATTGGCGCCCGCCGAATCTCCCATCAAAACCAATGGCCTATCAGCAAACTCCACCACCGCTGCCATGGCGTCGTCATAAGAGGCGGGGTGCTTGTGCTCGGGGCAGAGCCGGTAGTCCACGGCCACGACCTCGGCCCCGCAACGCGCCGCGATCTCGGCGCAGACGTCGTCGTGGCTGTCCAGTCCGCCGACCACGAACCCGCCGCCGTGGAAGTAAACCACCCGGACGGGGCCCGGATCGCGCGGCCAGTAGCGGCGCACCGAGATCAGGCCCGCGCCGCCATGCAACACGCTGTCCTGCACGGCGAGCCCGACGGGGCGCGGCTGACGGAAGGCCGCGCACATGCGGTCATAAAGCGAACGCTGCTGGGCGACCGTGGCGGTGTTGGAGCCAGGGGGGTAGAAGCTTTCGGTCCGCTCGATGAAGGCGCGCACCTCCGGATCCGTGATCACACTCGACATAACGTCTCCTTGCCCCCAACAGTGTCGTAGCACGCAGGGAGGACGGACAAAATGGGGCATACTGTCGAGCGGACCCGTTGGATCGGGCTGGCGGACGGCACGCGTTTGGCGGCGACGATCTGGTGGCCGGAGGGCGCGGGGCCGTGGCCTGCGGTGCTGGAATACTTGCCCTACAGGCGCGGCGACCAGACGGCGGCCCGGGATGACTCGACCTATCCTCACTACGCCAAGGCGGGCATTGTTGGCGTGCGCGTGGACAGCCGCGGAAACGGCGACAGCGACGGCTTCATGGACGACGAATACTCGCCGACCGAGCTGTCCGACGCCTCGGAGGTCATCGCCTGGATTGCGGGGCAGGACTGGTCCAACGGCGCGGTCGGGATGATGGGGATCTCCTGGGGCGGGTTCAACGCGCTACAGTTGGCGGCCCTGCGCCCGCCTGCGCTGAAGGCCGTGATCTCGATTGCCTCGACCGCTGACCGCTACAATGACGACATCCACTACAAGGGCGGGGCGCTGTTGTCGGCGAACGTCTATTGGGCGGGGCAGATGCTGAGCTTCTCCTCACGCCCGCCGGAACCCGAAGTGGTGGGTAATGGCTGGGCCGAGATGTGGCGCAGGCGACTCGAGGACCAGCCCATGCATCTGGAGACCTGGCTGACCCACCAGCATCGGGACGCCTACTGGAAGCATGGCTCGATCTGCGAGGACTGGTCAGCGATCCAGTGCCCGGTCTTTGTCATCGCGGGATGGGCGGATGGGTATCGGAACGCGCCGGCGGAGATCCTCGCCAATCTGGAGGCGCCGTGCTGGGCCATGACGGGACCGTGGATCCACAAGTATCCGCATTTCGCCTATCCGCATCCGAGGGCCGATTTCATCGGGTTGTCGGTGGACTGGTGGCACCAGTGGCTGTCGGGCGAGAGCCGGGGTGTCCAGATGTGGCCCAAACATCGGGCCTACCGGCTGGAAGCCCTGCGCCCGGCCCCGTGGCGGGAGGAAGACCCGGGGCGCTGGGTGGATGCAGGACAGACCTCACCCCAGACACGACTGTTCCTGTTGGGTGCAAACGGCGTTCTTGGCGGTCGGGAGGATGGCAGCGCGATCGTCGCAACGCCCGAGCACTGCGGGACCACCGGCGGCGAGTTCTTCACCTCTGCGCCCGACGCTTACCTTCCGACCGACCAGCGGATGGATGACGGGCTGTCGGTCTGCTGGGAAACCGAGGCCATGGAGGCAACGCTCGATCTGTCGGGGCGCGCCATGCTGAAGGCGAAAGTCGCAATCGACCAGCCGCAGGGGAACCTGATCGCGCGCCTGATGGATGTCCACCCGGACGGCACATCGATGCTGATTTCGCGTGGGGTGCTGAACCTCTGTCATCGAAACGGTCAGGAGGCCCCGGAGCCCATGGTTCCCGGGGAAGCTTTCCCTGTAGAATTGCAACTGGATGAATGCTGTTACCGGATAAGGGAGGGGCACAGGCTAAGGCTCGCAGTCTCGACAGCCTATTGGCCCATCGTGCTGCCTGGCCCGGCGCCGGTTACGGCGGTGCTGACGGCCGGAACCCTGGGTGTACCAGTGACAACGGCTCTGCCGGAGATCGATGTGCCGGCGCCTGCAGACCCGGATCCCATGCCGTCCTACGCGATGATTGAGGCCGGCGAGGGTCGCCGATGGGTGGAGCACGACATCCAGGCAGGGCTGGTGCGCTATCATATCGAGGAGGATACCGGGCTGCAGCAGAACCCGCATTCCGGGTTGCAGTTTCAGGATACCCGCCACGAGGTCTGGGAGACGGACCCGCTGGATCCGGCCGCCTGCCGCGGCGAGATGGTGTTTCGCACGGTGCGGCGGCGCGGGGCGTGGCTGGCCGAGACCCAGGCACGGGTCGAGTTCACGATGACCGAGACGAACTATGATGTGCGCGCGGAGCTCGTCGCGCGCTCCGGCGATGAGGAGATCTGCCGCCGGGATTGGGCGTTCTCGGTCCCAAGGCAGTTGGTATGACCGGGTTTCCTGCAGGCCGTTCGTTCGTCCGCCCGGTTTCGGCGTCAGTCAATTCATGACGAAGTCAGACGAACCCGCCGCAGAGACGCTCATCCGAGATCTCCACGCGCTTTGGAACGCAGGCGATCTCGGCGGGATACATCGGGTCTATTCCGAGGGTTTTGTCGCCCATATGCCCAAGGGGTGGGAGCGAAGTGAATTCAAAGGGCATGCGGGTGTGAGAGACGCCATCCTCAGGATCAGAAACGCGTTCCCGGACTGGCATGAAGACATCAAGGACATGGTGATTGATAAGCAGAAAGTGGTCACGAGATACGTCTCGACCGGCACCCATACCGGGCCGTTCCTCGGGCTGGAGCCAACCGGGCGCCCAGTGATGATCGATGAGATCTCAATCTACCATCTGGAGCGCGGCCTTGTGATGGAGCAGTGGTGCCTGACGGATGATCTTTCGCTGGCCCGGCAACTGGGACTGATTGAGCAATAGTGAACTTGGGAGGCGGCTTGGGGACGTCCCGGCCGTTGATCTAACGGCGGATTTCATGGGCCTAGACTCCCGAACCCACTCTTCATTATGACGCCTGTGCGGCTTAAGACTCCGCTAATAATCAGCCGTATCAAAGTGAAACAGGCTCGAATTCTCCCAGCAATTTCAATCAAACTCGATTTAACTTCTCGGTAAATGACTCACGTGAAACAATCCAGCTACAGGAGAGTACAGGCCCACCACTTGACCGCACGCACCCTTGCCCCATCGTGAACGCAAAGGAGATCGCAATGACACAACTGTTCAGAGCCCTCGTTTTGGTGCTGATCGCGCTGATGCCGCTTCGTGCCATGGCCGACGAGCCTGCCGACACGATCCAGGGTGTCATCTCGGATCAGCTCGCGGCCTTCCAGGCCAATGATGTGGAGACCGCCTTCGGCTTCGCCTCGCCCACCATTCAGGAAAAGTTCGGTGATCCCGCGAATTTCGGGCGCATGGTCGAGCTTGCCTATCCCATGGTCTGGCGGCCGCGCCGGTTCGAGATGCGCCAGCTTGTCGATACGGATTTCGGCCCTGTGCAGGTGGTCTTGTTCGAGGACGGCTCCGGCCGGTTGCACGAGGCAGGCTACCTGATGCAGCAGGTGGACGGGGTCTGGCGGATCAATGGGGTGCGGTTGCGCGAGGTACCGCAGGTCGGCGCCTGAACGTCAGAAACGGTTCCAGATACTCATGCCGACCTCCATCCCCGAGTTCGGCTGGGAGGCATCCCAAGTCAGCCCCGTCTGCAAGGTCGTCGGGTAGAACGGCCGCCAGGGTTTCTTCTCATTCGCCGCCAAACGCGGCCACAGGGTGAACGCGAACGAGGGCGAGAGCTTTATCGACACCTCGTCCCTTTTGCCCAGAGGGAACGAGGAGAACACGCTGCCGAGGAACAGGTAGCCGTCCCAGACCTCGTGGCCCACCGTCATGTCGAAGCGCAGTTGTTCATCCAGCCCCTCGGCGCGGATCCTCAGTCCGAGCTCGCCGGATACAAAACTGTTGCCAAGGTCCCATTGCCAGCCGCGCCCATAGAGGACGCGAAAGTCGACTTCCGTGGCCGAGTCCGGGCGGTCATCGCCCAAAGTGCTGCCGAACCACCGTTCGGTCGGCACACTGACCCCGACCTGCACCGAGGCCACGTCCCCCGCCTCGCCGGTCCAGATCCGATGTCGTGCGTGCACGCCGGCTCGCGCCTCGAAGATCTCGCCCGCATTGCCGTATTCCGCGAATGTGGTCACGCCGACGGTCAGGTCGTCCCACAGCCCGTATTCCAGGAACATGCCCTGGCTGCTGGTGTCCTCTTCGATCACGCCGCCGAACCACGCGCGCACCGGCGTCACCGTCCGACTGCCGGTGATGATGATGATCCCCCGGTCCTCGGGCTGCGTCCATGCGCCTGCCTCGGCCCAGTGGGGCTGGGCCAGAACAACCATCAATCCGAACAGAAAGCGACCGGCCATCCCGAGCTCCTCGCCGTGCGGGAGCAGGTATCGCTTAACTTAGGTTAACGCCGCGTTACGGTCGGCGGGCGCCGTTAAGGTCAGGCTTACCTTGTGACAGTGACCTTCTTGCGCGCCGCCGTCCGGTCCACGGGCTTCAGCGCGATGATCTGCACGTCGGACCACTGGCCCGGAGCCAGACCCAACGCCTTGGCCACAGCATCGGACACCTGCACGGACGAGCCACGCGCATAAACGTTCGCGATCACAGATGCCTTGGAACTCGCGACCAGCACGTAGCTCGACGCCGAGACCTGTGGCAGCGTGATCCAGAATCCGCGAGAGCCGGTGCGCCCGGACCAGAAGACCCGTTCAGCTTTCGCATAGCGCTTGGAGTCCAGCGCCAATCCCCGGTTTGCAAGAATGCGGTCAACCGATTGGCTGGAGCCGCTCGCCTCCGGAGCCGCGCTGACCAAACGGACAGGTGCGCTTGAGCCGTAACCTCCGAAAAGCCGCTCGGCCGCGGCACTCGAGTACTTCCCGAAGACCTCAGGATGGATCTTAACGGCGAGGTCCTTCTTCACGCCGTTGCGCGCGCCCCTGCTGGCCTGTGCCAGGCGGATCGGCGTGACCTGAGGGCTGGCGGCAGAGTCAGCATAGGGCTTCGGCAGGCCAAGCCCCGGCGACCGCACGATCTTGAGCCCAGTCGACGTGTACTCGGGTGCGGCCGCCACTGGTGGCACAGGCGTCGAAGCCGAGGCCACGGCCTGACGTGCCGGTCTCGGTTCGGCTTGCGGCAGCGCGCTCCTAGCGGATTGTGGCGCGGGGAGGGTCGAACGCCCGCCAACCGGGGTCGTGCTCAATGCCGCCACACGCTGTTCGGCCGCAGGGGCAGCAGGCTTAGGTTTCCACTGCTCCGATGGCTCCAGGGCCGTGCCGCTTGGTGCATAGGCCGACACTGTATCGATGCTGGAGCTCGGCAGAGCTGCCACCGTCCGCCCGGGCTTGGGCGGCTCGGGCTCGGAAAAGCCGAGGAAGCTCGCGACACTATCCACCCAGCGCCCGACAAGGGTCTTGGACGGGGCCTCCTGCGGCTTCGGCAGCGTCTGTGTCGCGGTCGGAACACGGGCGAGCGGCACGCGCAGCACCAACCGGTCATCCGCGCTGTAGGAAATCGGCGACAGCCCTCGCGTGTCAAAGCGCGAGATCCGGATCGGTTTGATCGAGAGGTCCGGGTTCCGCGCAATCGCAACACTGCGCAAGCCGTCGAGATCGGGGGTCGCCTCCGCACCGGGACGCGGGCGGGGCACAGGCTGGCCGGTCTCGGCCCGTGCGATCTGCTGGGGTTCTTCGGGCGACAGAACGCCCGTGACTTTCTGCGGCCAGGCCACCTTGGCAGGCTCCGCCGCCTTGGCCTTGACCGGTTGCGCCGCCGGGGCAGCCGCAATCTGAACGGTGCTCTCAGCAGGCGCATCGCCGCCACACGTGCCGCCCGCACAATCGAGCCCGTCCATCCAGGCGAGAACCTCGGTCTCCAACCCGTCTGCACCCATCTTCGCGCCGCGGATGAGAACCTCTCCGGTGGCAATGTCGATAAGGTCCACGCTGACCCGGCCCGAGCCCGAGACGGTCGCGACCATGCGCACGGGCTGAGCACCGTAGAAATAGACCTCGTTGGCCGCACGAAGGGCCGAGTGGACGTCGCCGCGCAGGGCCTCCGCCGCAGCACCGTTCGCCCGGACCTCGAGCCGTTCAACAGACCAAATGGCACCCGGATGATCCGCCCATGCGGTCCCTGCCATCAATGCTGCTGTGAGTGCGACCGCCAATTCCCGACGCATCTTCATGGCGCATACCCCTCTGGTCTTTCCGAGTCCCCGTAGCCGCGCAGCCTAGCACCCGAATATCGCCGGGGCAAACGGTCAGGTGACGCGTCCGGGTTGAGCCGCTAACCTGGCCAGTGCCGGAGAACCGGGGAGGGGCATGGCCGAGATCACGGATCGCAATAGTCTTGAGGCTTGGCTGGAAGGCAAACCGCGGGAAGTCAGCACGGTTATGGCTGCAAGGGCCGCGCTCCGCGTCCTACCGTGGATAGATGACGCCAGACAACGGATAGTCGCAGAGGATCGGTTCCGCCAGATAGTCCTGGCGTTGTTCCGAACACTTCAAACCGCGTACGTGGCCAGCGCTTGGCCCGCAAAGAGTGAACAGCTCCGAGAGACTGCAGATGAAGCCTGTAGCTCCGCAGCGGCAATCAAAGAGATCAATCTAGCTGGCCGCGGCGTTGCCGCTGCGCTTGCTGCCTGCAGAACAGTTGGCGCTAGGAATCCCGCTGGTTGGGTAAACGCAGCAGGCAGAGCTGTTGAGGCAGCAACGGACACAAACCTGAGCAACATCTGGGAGCTAGCTTCTGCCGATTCTAACTTTGCTAAAGTTCCAGCACCCTATTCAGACCCACGAGCAAATCAACTTTGGATGCCGAATAAATGGGCGGCGCAATTGATCACGAAACCACTCTGGCACGACGGTCTAGATGACGAATTCTGGAACCATGGGCACGACCTCTGGCAGCACCTGCAAAGCGTAGACAGCGAAAACTGGTGGGTGTGGACTCAGTGGTACGAACGCATATTGCAGGGCGCAGTCCACAACGAGCAACTGGAAATCAAGAAGGCGCTTATCCCAAACATGGACTGGGCCAGGGGCCCTGCCCACGTGAATGCGCTGATCGCCGAGATGATTGAGCGGCATCGCCCGAAGCAGACGGAAAGCGAGAAAGAGCCGTCCGGGTCAATTCCCGAGCAAAGCAATCATGGCGCGCGTTGGACGTTCTCTGGCGACCGGATTGTCATCGCACCAGGACTGCCCGATATCGGCGACAAGGCAGAGGCACTGCAACCGCTCGCCGTCAATGCGCTTGAGGAACTGATCGAGGCGCTTGGCCAGTCGAACCAATTCAAGCGGTTGAGCGATAAGGCCGGGAAGACTCTGGAGGTTGCGCGGAAAGATCTGACGGAGGCCAACAAACAAGCCGCCGCTCTCTGGACCTGTTCCGTGTGGATGGGGGACTTTGCCGAACGTGACGATGCGGTGCGCGCGAACCCCAAGGCATTTGCCGACGCGCTGGAAGAAGATCAGCGGCTGGCTTTGAACGCAGCGGTGCGCCAGACGGCTGCGTTTGCCCGGCAGTTTCGGACAGCTTTGGAGATGGATGCCGAGGATGCGGCTTTTCGGCGGGCCGAGTTCCGGATCGAGCCGCATCGGCAGATCGTCGACGTGGACCACGAAGAGGATCTCATTGATGATGAGAGCCATGAGACGGCCAGCACCATGGTCGAGGCGGCCGAAGGTGATGCCATCCAGGGGGACAAGGCCAAGTCGACCTTGGTGGCAACGGTCCGCAACTTCCTGATTGCCACGGTGGTGATCATGTCGCCAGCCGGAACCGCTGTGGACGAAGCGGCAAAGGTTCTGGGGAAGGAAGGGGGCACCGGTTTCGCAGAGGGTGTGAAGTTCCAGGATCGGATGCGACGCCTCGGGGAGCGGTCCGGGGATGCCATCGATGACGTGCTCAACGCGGCACCTGCCGACATCCGGCAGGGCCTGGCACCGCTTCGCGCAACTTTGCCGCCCAAGAAGCCGTAGGGTCGGGCGCGGCCCGGCTTCGCCGTGCCAAGGGGAGTTGGCCGCAACGGGCTCAGTTCGGGAAGAACGTCCTGAAGAACGCAGACGCGAGCCAGCCCGCCGCAAGCGCCACCAGAATGGACGCGATCCCATACGGCGCCGGGTGCTCCTGCGCCGCCGTATAAATCCAGCGTCCAACCCCGGCGCGGCGGACCTCGATGCGGTCATCAAAGACGTCCAGCACCTCCTTGTTGCGGATCAGGAAGATGCGCGCGCCATAGTCGCCCTCGACCAGGTTGGCGGGCAGCTTGATCCGCGTCTCAAAGAGCGTGTTCTCGAACATGCGCACGCTGTTGGGGAGGAAGGCGTAGAGCCCGTCCGTCTCCTTGATGCGCACGACGGCCTTGCGGTAGGCCTCGCGATCCTCGACCCAGTCGGGCGCGTCCACCAGCCGGATCACCTGATCGATGCCGATCTTGTATTGCAGGTCCGCAGTGTAGGAGACGATTTCGCGGAACTTCTTGGTCGACGCCACGGCGTAGAAGCTGGGGGCCTCGTCCACCGTCACCCCGCGTCCGTTGATCCAGATGCCGAACTGGCGTTCCTTCTTGCGCACCACGATAGGCGCCGAAGGCCCCGTGATGGTGATCACCACGTCCAGCGGATAGGTGTCAGGCGCGCCCTTGACCGCCCCGTAGACGAAGAGCTCGGAGCCTGAGAAGCCGGTCGTCAGCGAGACCGAATGCTGGCTGAGCCCGCCCACCACGGTGTTCTCCGCCCGGGCCGGCAGGGCCAACAGCAGCAAGCCGAGGCATATGGCAGCAAGAAGCCTCAATGTCCGCCCCCCGGGCCAAGGGTAAAGAACTCCGCCGGTGTGCGCACCAGGTCAATGCCGAGCTTCACGCACACCGCCAGCACCAGGAGCGCCAGCAGGATGCGGAGCTGCTCGGCCTTCAGCCTCGGCCCCACGCGCACCCCGATCTGAGTCCCTACAACCCCGCCAACCAGCAGGATCAGGGCCAGCACCCCGTCGACCGTCTGGTTTATGACGGCATGCATCAGCGTCGTGGCGCCTGTCACGAACATGATCTGGAACAGCGACGTGCCCACCACCACGGTCGCGGCCATGCCCAGAAGGTAGATCATCGCGGGCACCATAATGAAGCCGCCGCCGACCCCCATGATGGCTGCCAGCGTGCCCACCAGCAGGCCCACCCCAAAGGGCGGGATCGCGCTGATATAGAGGTTCGATGTCTTGAAGCGAATTCGGAACGGCAACCCGTGCACCCAGTTGTGCCGCTTGCGTTGCGGGCGGCGGCCACCGGCTTTCACTTTGCGCATGGCGTTGATGCTCTCGATCAGCATCAGCGAGCCGACCCCGCCCAGGAAGACGACATAACAAAGTGCGACCAGCAGATCGACCTGGCCCAGGGCGCGCAGTCCGGCAAATACCTGCACGCCGATGGCGGACCCCACCAGACCGCCTGCCAGCAGCACCAGCCCCATTCGGATATCCACGGTCTTGCGCCTGAGATGCGTCAGAACGCCCGAAAACGAGGAAGCCACGATCTGGTTCGCCTCGGTCGCCACGGCCACGGCAGGCGGGATGCCGATGAAGATCAGGAGCGGTGTCATCAGGAACCCGCCACCCACGCCGAATATGCCGGACAGGAAACCAACACCCGCACCTAGGCCGATCAGCACAAAGGCGTCCACCGAGACTTCCGCGATGGGCAGGTAGATGTTCATGGATAGGATCCCAATTTGTGCACCCTCCTAGCCCAAGGCACACGCGACCACCAGCCCCAGCTATGCCACGAGAGTGGGGCCAGCTTGGCGCGATTCATGGGACAGAAAGCAATTGGTGGGATGGTGATCGCGAGTCGTGTCGCATCGGGGGGCCGGTCATGTCGAGCTTTTCCATTGGACTGAATGCTGGGGTGGATGTGCGTCAGCCCGGCAGTGCACGCCCGTTTGCAGCAGTATCAGGAAAGGTGGCGCCCCCCGAACAAGGCGAAGATGCGGGAAACCGCGGCAACCGTCAGACCGAACGGCCCGTGGTCGGGGCTTCTGCGTCCGAAGATACAGGCGCACCCGAACGCCAGCCCGCGCGCGAGGTGGATGCCAACGGGTTGACCAAGGCGGAACAGGACATGGTCCGCGAACTCCGCGCCCGTGATGCGGAGGTTCGTCGTCACGAGGAAGCACATGCGCGGGTCGGGGGGCAGTATGCCGGGCAGCCCTCCTACACCTTCCAGACCGGGCCGGATGGCAAACGCTATGCCATCGGGGGCGAGGTCTCGATTGACGTCTCTCCCGTCCCCGACGACCCGGAAGCCACCATTGCCAAGATGTCCGTGGTCAAGCGGGCAGCACTGGCCCCGGCGGAGCCTTCCGGACAGGACCGCCGCGTGGCCGCTCTGGCGGACCGGCAAAGCCTCGATGCACAGGCGCAGTTGAACGCCCAAAGACTGGAAGAACAGGCCGAGGGATTTGAGGAACTCCGTCAGGGCCGGTCGACATTCGAAGAGGATACGACCCGGCTGGGACTGGGCGAGGAGTTCGATCAGGGCCGGGATCTCAACCGGGCCGCCTGACCGATCTGCCATCATGCGCCCATGCCTGCCGCCGCGCGGCGCGGGGTGGGTGGGCAACGTGGTACCTCTCCACAGTCACGACCTATCCAGGGAGCGCCGCGCGGCAACGGCGCAATCAGGGACATCCAGCGCGGGTCCAGGCTCCCAACGCCTCTTCCAATTCCACATCACCACGTAGATAGCCGGTCTCGGAGAGATGGTTCTCGATCAGGTCCGAAGTGAGCGCCCCAAGTTCGAGCGCTGAAAGCCGATCGGCGACCGATCCCTCCACGTCTCCGGTCCGACACCGCGCCTCAGCCCTTCCCGCATACGCAGCCCCAAGATCCGGCCTGCCTTTGATGACTGCAGAGTAGTCCGCAATGGCCTCGACATCCTGCCCGAGCGCCACGTGCACCCCGGCCCGATTGAAATGCGCGGACGTGTATCCTGCCTTCAGACGGATTGCGGCCGAGTACTCCTCCAGCGCCCGGTCATACTCGCGGAACCGGGCGTGGGCGTTGGCCTTGTTGTTACGTGCCGTAGCGCTGGTTGGGTCGAGCTTGATCGCCTCCCGGTGATCGTCGAAGGCCTGAATGTACTGGCCGAGCGCCACATGCGCGACCGCGCGGTTCGAGTAAGCCCAAGCCGCACTGCGCCCCGCATACTTCCCGCTCTCGATGGCCTGGGTGCAGGCGGTGATCCGCAACCACCAGTCTCCCTTCTGCGTGCAGTCCTTGACCACATCTGCCGCCGCCGGTCCGGGGATGTGCAGCAGAGCGGCAAGGATCAGCGCCGGGATCAGGCGGGTGCCAGGCATCCGGTCCGTGTCCATGCCCATAGTGCCGCCCGCGAGCCCTTACCGAAGAGACCATCGATGGGCCCCTTGTAGAAGCCCTCGTCCTTCAGCAGCACCTGCATCTCGGTCGGGTCGAGCGCGCCTGAATAGATGGCTGCCGCGCGCGCCTCGGCGGAGGCTTTGACCTGTCCCAGCTTGCAGGTGGCGGTCGCCAGTCCGATCTGTGCGCCGCTGTGCTTTGGGTCTCGTCTGAGCACTTCGCGATAGGCTTCAAGCGCACCGTCGTAGTCACCCAGTTCCTCGAGATCGACGGCCAGATTGTGCCGCGCGGCCACGTAGTCGGGGTCCAGCTCAAGCGCTGCTTCGTGATCGGCCTTGGCCGTCAGCATGTCACCCAGCGCCGCGTGCGCGTTCCCGCGATTGGACAAGGCGGCGGCAAAGCGGGGCTCGGCGATCAGAGCCTTCTCATAGGCATTGAGCGCCGCCAGATAGTC
>JBCDID010000071.1:0-12386 GCA_038749355.1 Pseudomonadota bacterium
CGCCATGGCTATCCCTGCATGGCCGCGCGGCGGAAGGCCTCCGCAATCAGCACACCGTCCTTTTCCGGCAGCAGCAGGGGATCCTGGCTGAGCGCGATCTTGGCTAGCGCGAATGTGGGCCCGGGGCGGTGGTAGAGCATCTCCGTCAACGCGGGCAGCTGCTCCATCGACGTCACCTGCATGGTCTCGCGAAAGCCTGCCGCCGTGGCCATGGCGCAGAGGTCCGTCGTGCCCGCGAGTCCAGGCTGCTTGCCTGTCTCGCCAAAGTGTTCGTTGTCCAGCACGAGGACCGATAGGTTCTGTGGTTGTTGCGCGCCCACCACCGACAGGGATCCCAGCCCCATCATCATCTCGCCATCGCCCGTGAGGCAGAGCACCCTGCGCGTGGGCCGCGCGAGTGCAACTCCCAGTGCCGTCGGCAGGGCGAGCCCCATGCCGCCCCAGGAATAGAGGTAATCGTCCGATCCGCCCGCCGCGAAGCAGTCCCAGGTCGGTGAGCCCAGCCCTGGCACCACCAGCGCGCCGTCTCGCGCCTCCAGAAGGGCCTTGGTGAAGGGGCGGCGTTGCAGGTAATTGTCGGTTGTCGTGGTCATCGCCCGAATCCCTTCGCCCCGATGATCCGTTGACTGACCAGCACCGCACACGAGAGCCCGCCGTCGAAGGCGAGGTCCGCGGCGGCGGCGAAGGTCTCTCCCACATCCTCCGCCCGGTCGACGGCAAAGACGTTCACGCCCATGGTGTCCAGTAGCTTCGGCACCGCGCGCCCGGCGGGGACTTGCCACGGATTGAACTCGCCCCAGTGGCCGCGCATGGTCACCAGCATCAGGCAGGGCGCACGCATGACCGTGGGCATCCCCAGCGCGTTCATGCAGTTGCCGACGCCCGAGGACTGCATGGCGATCATGGCGCGCTTGCCGCCAAGCCAGAGGCCGGTGGCAATCCCGACGCCCTCCTCCTCGGTTGTCAGCGTCACGACGCGCGTCGCGGGGTCTGCCTCGCAGGTCTGCAACAGATGCGTGAGACCGCCATCCGGGATGGTGCAGACGGTTGAGATGTCGCGCGCCTGCATCTCGGCGTAGACATCCGCGGACCAGTCATGGGTTTGTGGTTCGGCCATGTGTTCTCCCTCGGCCGGACGGTAAGCGCGCGGGATCAGCCTGTCCATCACGTCCGCGATCCCCTTGTACGACCATGCGGGCAAGACCGCGCGGAACTACCTTCCGGGTATGGTAGAGGCCAAGAGCCCCCCGCGCTCACCCCGAACCGGATTGGCTATGGTGCCATGGTGCTGGAAGGTCTTTATGGCAGCGCCGAGGATGCCGACAGCGTCGACGTGCCGCGCGCGGTCATTGATCACGGCCTGATGATCGACAGTGCCGATGCCTATAGCGGCGGGCACAACGAGGACCTCGTCGGCAAAGCGATCGCCTGGCGGCGGGCGGAGGCCTATGTGGCGACCAAGTTCGGCATCGTCTTCGATCCGGCGGAAAGCGGCACGGAATTGTCGACAGGCTGGGGGTTCTCGCTGAACATCAATGGGACGCCGGGCTATGTGCAACGGGCGCTGGATGCCAGTCTGAAGCGGATGGGGACCGATTACGTGGACCTCTATTGCGCGCACTATCCGGATCCTGCCGTGGATATTGAGGAGACGGTGGGCGCCATGGCCCGCGCTGTCGAGGCGGGCAAGGTCCGCCAGATCGGTCTCAGCAATGTGACCGCCGACGAGGTGCGCCGGGCCCACGCGGTGCATCCCATCGCTGCGGTGCAGTGGTAGTACTCGCTCTGGCGGCGCGAGGCGGAACAGGAGCTATTGTCCCTGTTGAACGAATTGGGGATCGCGCTGGTGGCGTGGTCGCCCCTGGGTGCGGGCTTTTTGGCGGGGGCGAACGAGATCCTTCCGGAGGCTGATTTCCGCAACCATAATCCGCGCTTCACGGGCGACAATCTGGCGGCCAACCGGTCGAGGTTCGCTCCGCTTGAGGAGGTTGCCGGTGATCTCGGGATCAGCACCACGCAACTGGCGCTGGCCTGGTTGCTGAACAAGGACGGGGCGGTCTATCCGATCCCGGGTTCGCGCAAGGCCGCGCTGGTGGCGGAGAATGCGGCGGCAGCCGGGATCACCATCCCTTCTGACGTGATGGCGCGGATCGATGCGCTGGCGCCGGTCGGGGCCGCCCAGGGCGAGACACTGCTCTGATCCGGCGCCGTGTAGGGTGCATCCAGATGCGCGCTTGCCGCGCCGTGATGCACCGAAGCCCGCAGGGCCATCAGGCCTCGTTCGTCGTGATCCTGAAGTCGCCCGCCCCCTTGACCACCTTGCGGGGATAGGGACCGCCCACCATGGGCAGCTGTGCGCTCAACAGGCGCCGCTTCGCGATCTTGGACACCGTGACCGCGTTGGACTGGTTCCCGCCCAGCACGTGGTAATGGGTCTTGTCCTCGGAATAGTAGAAGCCCACATGGCCCGAGATCCCGCTGATCTTGCCTCGCCAGAAGACCAGAACCGAGCCGAAACAGGGATCCACCGCGTGCCCGAATTTCTGCCAGTTCCGCGCGAGATAGGGGTTCACCGGCAGCACCGCCTCCGGCAACGACAGCGCGATGCAGGTCTCGACGAAGTCAGCGCACCAGGGCAGGCGCGCAGGGTCGCCCAGCGTCTTTCCGTCCGACTTCAGGAACTTCCTGAGATCGATATTGTCGCGCTTCTCATGCATGCCCTTCTTGCGGATCGCGAGCGCCATCCATGGAAAATAGTCCAGCAGATCGCGTTTTGGCACATCCGGGGCCTCCGGCGCGGCGGGTCTCGGCACGGGCATCGGTGCTTCGGCCAGCCCGGGTTGCACAGGCACGATTACGGGCGCTTCCGGCAGATGCCAGGCGGGTGCTCCCCTGAGTGCAGCCACAGTTGCCGCCGTCGTCAGTCCGTTCGCCTTCAGCCCCTTGGCCTCTTGAAACTGCCGCAGGGCGTTCATGGAATTGCGTCCCCAGATGCCGTCCACGACACCCGGATTGAAATCATGCGTCAGCAGGCGGCGTTGCACCCATTCAATGAAGCCCATATGCGTCTCCTTTCAAATGCTGACAATTGTACAGGAGAACGCCTGGGGGTGCTACTCTGGCCAGGGTTGTATGCAAAAGGGGGGAACATCATGGCACATGATGGGGTTCAGGTGGTCAGGCCGGGCCAGACCTATGAGGGCAAGCAGGGCTTTACCTACGGGGCCGGTGCGTCGGCCGATACCGTCGGCGCGCGCCATGTCTGCATGAACGTGCTGCCCATGCCCGCCGGGGCGGCTGCGAAGGCGCACTACCACGAGGGCATCGAGACCATTGCCTACCTGCTGGAGGGGACCTGCCTTGTCTACTATGGCGACGCGTTCCAGCACGTGGTCGAGGTCCGGCAAGGCGAGCAGTGCTTCGTCGATTCGGACGTGCCGCACGTACCCTGCAACGAGAGCGGCGCGCCCTGCACCTGGATTGTGGTGCACTCGTCTGGAAGCGATCAGGACGGGATCGTGATGCTGCCCGATCTGGACGAGAAGCTGGCGGACATCAGGAAGCGTTAACCGGTTCCGATCCCGACACCCACCCTTCGCGCCGTGTCCATCAGCGGCGCACCCCGGTCCGGGCAGGCCACCGCAAACGGCCGGTCCGTGACCGCCTGCACCGCGCGGGTCAGCGTCTCGGCCAACTGCCCCTCCATGTCGCGCACGCTGTCGGCGAGGCCCAGCACCAGCACCATCTCCGGTTCCTCGTCCGGCGTGGCCATGGCGACCAACCAGGCCTCCGGACAATCCGCGCCCAGCGCACTGACCGACGCGCCCAGAACCTCCATCACCGCCAGCGGAGGGAGCTCCGGTGCGGTGACCTGCACGCCCTGGCCCGTGGCGCGCGTGACCTCGGCGCCAAAGGTCGTGGCAATCCAGTCGAGTTGTTCCGGCGAGATCAATAGCGGCCCTTCGCCATGGATCAAGAGCGGGGTTGCCTGACCCGCCAGCGCGCCCGCTAGTTCCGCCCCTGCCAGCTCGGCATAATGCCCGGGGTCTGAAAGCGCCCCTGCGAACGCCTCAATGGATATCCAGGCAGGCAGCACGTCGACGCCCTCATGTGTCGCAAGTCGGGGCCGCGCCGTCTCGCCTGCCGCATCCTCGAGCGGGATCACGAGCGAGGTGCCCGCCAGCGCCTGGTAGAACGCGGCCCAGTCTTCCTGCCGGTCGGAGGCAAGCGCCGCTCAGTGCAAGTCTTCGAGGATCATGAGCAGCCCTTCGGTTTCTCTGCGGCAAGGACAAAGTCGGCCACGTCCTGCCAGACCTGCCTTGCCTGCATGTCGCGGAACAGGAGGTGCCAGCCCTCGGGATAGGAGATGACCCGTTGCGGCCCTTCGGTCAGTGCAAAGACATCAAGGACACGGGTGTTGGGGACGATCTGGTCCTTCTCGCCAAGCAGCATGAGTGCGGGGGTGTCGACGCTCGCCGCCGCCCCGGCCGCACGGTCAGTCACGCGCACGAGCCCGAAGATCTCGCGCGCAGAAGGCGGCGCGAGGTAGAGCGGGTCCGCCCAGATCGCGCGCAAGGCGTCCTGATTGTCCGACGGGATGATCCGGACCACGCCGCGCCCCGTGAAGCGGCGCTCCGGCACCGTGACGGCGGCGGTCCATGCGGCCAGCCGGTGAAGCGGGTTCAGCGCCCGCCCGCCCCAGATCGCCGGTGCGGCCAGCACCAGCGCGTCGGGGCTTGCCTCGGCAGCGGCTGCCATCGCGATGCCGCCACCCATGGAGTGGCCCAGCAGGATAAGCCGCGTGCAGGGGAAACGTTCGCGGACCTGCGCCATGAAGCCTGCCGCATCCGCGATCATCCCGTCTGCCCCGGCCCAGCGCCCGCGCGAAGGATTGCGTCCGAAGCCGCGCTGATCCGGGGCAATGGTCGCGATGCCTTGCTCTGCCCAGAAGGTCGCGGGGCCGCGAAAGGTCAACTGGCCGTAATCGCCAAACCCGTGCAGGGCGAGCACTACGACTTTGGGTGCGTCTAGCACCCATTCCGAGCCCGCGACCTCCGTGCCGTCAGAGGCTCGCATGACACTGTCAGCTCCCGGCGTGCCGGGCAGGGTCGGACCCTCACGTGGCTCGCGGTCTGGCAAGGTCGACACCTTGCCGTCCGGCAACGGGCCACCCGCCGCACAGGCTGACAGGAACGCCGTCATCAGCAGAGCCGCGAGACCTCGGACCTCAGCCACGGCAACACCTCCACCTCGAACCACGGGTTCTTCCTGAGCCAGGCGGTGTTGCGCCATGACGGGTGGGGCAGGGGAAGGATCGAGGGGCCATAATCGCGCCAATGACGAACTGTTTCGGTCAGGGTCTTCTTGCGGTCCCGACCCATATGCCAGCCTTGTGCGTATTGTCCAATGACCAGCGTCAGCTCGACCTGAGGCATATGCGCCATCAGTTGCGCGCGCCACGTCTCGGCGCAGATCCGAGGTGGGGGCAGGTCGGAGCCCTTGGCGTCATAGCCGGGAAAGCAGAAGGCCATTGGGACTATCGCCAGGCGTGACTGGTCGTAGAAGGCCTCGTGGTCGAGGCCCAGCCATTCGCGCAAACGGTCGCCGGACCGATCATCGAAGGGGACGCCGGATGCATGCACCCGCGCGCCCGGTGCCTGGCCGACAAGCAGCAGGCGCGCTGTGGTCGAGGGCCGCACCACGGGACGCGGCGCATGGCGGGTCTCGGTCGTGGCAAAAGTGCTGGCGCAGAGGGTGCAATCCGCGATCCGCCCGGTCAGGGCCTGCAACGCGTCTGTTGTCAGGACTGATGTCACGCCACGCTCCGGATGAAGTCGCGGATGGCCTCGAACGCGGCATCCGGGCGGTCGGGGACGATCCCGTGGCCAGCGCGCTCAAAGCGTCTCATGCGGAAAGCGGCATTCACCAGCCCCTCCGCAATCTCGTTGTGGAAGACAGGCGGGGTCATCGGGTCCTGATCCCCGTACATGATCTGGGTCGGGCACGTGACTCGCGCCAGGTCTTCGCGGAAGTCCATCCGTCCCATCTCGTTATGGGGGCCATTGAACCACAGCGCCACATCATCCTTGATGATGGCGCGGCGCACCCAGTCCGGCTTCGCGCGTGTGACGGTGTAGAGCGGCAGACAGATCTCGCGATAGCGCAGCCGGCTCACGGAACTGGGCTCCATCCAATAGTCGCGCGCCGCGGCTTCGGCGTCCGGGCCGCCAAGTTCGCCGAAGGTCCGCAAGATCACTTCGAAATCAATGCGCGCCGCGGTGCTGGCCAGAATCAACGCGCCCGGATGGTCTGGATGCCGGGTGGCGTAGGATTGGGCGACGAAGCCGCCAAAGGAGACGCCGAGCACGATGGGGCGTTCGATCCTCAGCGCCTCGCAGAACGCCCGCACATCATCGCCCCATTGCGCAAGCGTCCAGGTTTCCGGGTTCTGCCCGTCGCTGCGTCCGTTCCCGCGATGGTCGAGATAGACCACTTGCGCAACATCGGTCAGTGCCGAGAATGCAGGTTTGTAGATCGAGTGATCCGCGCCTGGCCCGCCATGCAGCAACAGCAGTGTCGGGCGCTGGCGCATCCGGTCGCCATCGGTGACGAGCCCCGCGCCTTCGACGTCGAAGTAGAGCCGGGTGCCGTTCACTTCGATCATCATGGCAGGCTTTCCCCCGAGCGGCGTCACGCGACTTCGACGAGATGGCGGCAAAAACTGATCGATCCGACGCAAATCACAGATCGTCATTAAGAGATAGTTTAGAACTGTCATGTTCTCAACGTGGCGGAACGAACGCCCGTGGCGAAGTCTATTTGTCCGCCCGGGCACGCCTGCCGCAGACCCAGCTCTTGTTACCACGCTCAGCCAGGGTGATTGCCGAACGTCAAGCTTGCTTAACATGGGCTTGCGTCCAGACTACCGTGTGGTTAGACGGCTCCCAAGAGCAAGAAGAGGACAGAAGTTCACATGCGCCACGTGCTCAGCGTCATTCTGCTGTACGGGTACTGGTTGGCCCTGTCGGGTCACTACGCGTGGTGGTTGCTGGCATTTGGCGCTGTTCTGTCCGTGCTTGTGGTGGTGTTCTGTCTCAGCAAGGGAATCGCCGATGCCGAGGGGGCACCCTACGGGCTCGTGCCACGCGGTCTGATCTACTGGCCGTGGCTGCTGTGGCAGATTGTCCTGTCCGGACTGCGTGTCACCCGGCTGATCCTGGATCCCAAGCTGCCGATCTCGCCCACGCTGGTGAAGGTCGATGCGCAACAAAGGAGCGCCGTGGGCCTGGTGACTTATGCCAATTCCATCACGCTGACGCCCGGCACGATTTCCATCGAGGCCTCAGAGAAGGGGCGTTGCATCTGGGTTCATGCCATCGAGCGTGAGGGTGCGGACGGCTTTGCCGATGACGAGATGAACGCGCGTGTCGCCTGGTTTGAGGGGCACCGCTGATGTTCTCGGTCGCGATCATCGCGGTTCTGGCCTCCATGGCGCTGGCGGTGGCGCGCGCGCTTCTGGGACCGACCGCGTTCGACCGGCTGCTGGCGGTGAACTCGATCGGAACCTTCGCCATCATGCTGTTGGCGCTGTTGGGCTTTCTGACTGGGCGGCCCGAGTTTCTGGACCTCGGCATCACTTACGCGCTTCTGAACATGATCGGCACGCTCGCCGTGCTGAAATTCTTCCGCTATGGCGCGCTAGGCTACGACCACCGCGAGGGCGATCAGGAGGGCAAAGGATGATGTTCCTCGACGTCGCCCTCGACGTGATCGGCGGGATCTGCCTGGTGCTTGGCGGGTTCTTCTGCCTCGTCGGCGCCCTGGGCCTGAACAGGATGCCTGATGTTTTCACGCGGATGCACGCAACCTCGGTCAGCGATACGCTTGGGGTCGGGCTGCTGGTCGTCGGCATGGCGACGCAGACCGACGATTGGCTGGTTTGGGTCCGGCTCGGCATCATCGTGATCGTGCTCTACGTGACGGGTGCGGTCGCAAGCCATGCGCTCGCGCGCGCCGCACTCCATGACGGCAACAAGCCCCTTTTGGCCGGAGATGACGGCGAGTTGCGCGAAACCGCCTGCGACGAGGTATATCCCGATCTTGGCGTGCGCATTGCCACGCCCCTGATGTCGGAGACCGCGGAGGGAGTAGCCGACGTGCCGCCCGATGCGAGTCTTGAGCGAGGAGGCTCGTGATGGAGCTTCTCATCAACATGGTGCTGCTGACGCTGCTGGCCACGATCACGGTCGGCATTGCCCGGGTGCGCAACCTCTTTGCCGTTGTCGTGCTGTCGGGTGCCTACTCGTTCCTGATGGCGAGCGTGATGATCGTGCTCGACGCGGTGGATGTGGCAATGACCGAGGCCGCCGTGGGGGCCGGGGTGTCGACCGTACTTGTGCTCGGCGCGCTCTATCTCACCCGGGTGGAGGAGGCGCCGCCCAAGTTCTCTGCGACCCTGCCCCTGGTCGTTTGCGCGGGGGTCGGCGCCATGTTGGTCTACGGAACCTACGACTTGCCGCCGTTCGGTACTGCCGCACAGCCGGTGAACGAGCATGTGGGGGCCTATTACATCGCCAACGGTGCGGCCGAGACCGACATCCCGAACGTGGTGACGGCCGTGCTGGCGAGCTATCGCGGGTTCGACACGCTCGGCGAGGTGACAGTGATTTTTACGGCGGGTATCGGCGTCATGCTGCTTCTGAAACGCTGGAGGCAGGCATGATCCGGGCGAGTCAATGGTGCATCATGGATGCACCCCACACGCCGACGGTCGCCACGCGCCGCGCAGGATGCATCCAACGTCGTGCCACGCCACGCCGTCTTCTAGCCTGCCCCGCCGTCTCTGCACCTTTGCCCGGAGGCTGGACATGATCCTCGATGTCATTCTCCGCGTCGCGGCCAAGATGTTCATCCCGTTCATGATCATGTTCGGGCTCTACGTGCAGCTGCATGGCGATTTTGGCCCCGGGGGCGGCTTCCAGGCGGGCGTCATCATCGCGGCAGCTGTGATCCTCTATGCCATCGTCTTCGGCCTGAAGGCCGCGATCCGCGTCGTGCCGAAATGGGCCGTGGAGTTCATGGTCCCGCTCGGCGTGCTGATCTATGCGGGAGTCGGCGTCTGGTCGATGATCATGGGGGCCGAGTACCTGAACTACAACGTGCTGCTGCACGCGGGCGAGCCCATCGGCACCTATGACGCCATCCACGGGCAGCACTGGGGGGTTTTCCTGGTCGAAATCGGCGTGCTCGTCACGGTCACAGGTACAATGCTGACGATCTTCTATTCGTTTGCCGGCCGGGGCCGGACGCGGCCGGGAGGTGAAGATGCCTGAGCTTGCCGACCGTTCGCTCCTCGAGGCGCTTGCCACCCACTACAACTACTGGATCACCATCTTCCTGATGGTCGCGGGTCTCTACATTGTTGTCGCACGGTCCAACATGATCAAGACGCTCGTCGGGCTCGGGATCTTCCAGACTTCTGTCTACCTGCTCTACCTCACACCCGGAAAGATCCTAGGCGGGACCGCGCCGATCCTGACCGAAGGCGCCGAGACCTATTCCAACCCGCTGCCCCATGTGCTGATTTTGACCGCCATCGTGGTGGGCGTGGCCACGCTGGCGCTTGGCCTGGCCCTCGCCGTCCGTATCCATGAGGCCTACGGGACGATCGAGGAAGACGACATCACAGCGGTCGTGGACCGCGAGGACTTTGCCGAATGATCCCGCTCGCGGCCTCCTCCGGCATGGACCTGATGAGCCAGCTTCCGGCGCTGCAGGTCATGGTGCCGTTGATCGGCGCCGTGGTCACTGCCGCGATCCGTCAGCGCCACATCGCAGCGGCAATCACCGTTGCCTGCTCGGTCGCGATGCCGCTGATCGCAATCCTGATACTCGCCGAAGTGCAGGCGAACGGCACCATCTCCTATGCAATGGGCGGTTGGGCCCCGCCGATCGGGATCGAGTACCGGATCGATCCGGCCAATGCCTTCATTCTGCTGCTTGTGTCCATCATGGGCGCGGTGGTCGCACTCTACGCGCCGCGATCCATGGCCTACGAGGTCTCGGAGGAACGGCAGGCCTGGACATATGCCATGTATCTCATGTGCATGTCGGGGCTGCTGGGCATGGCGATCACGGGGGATGCCTTCAACATCTTCGTGTTCATGGAGATCTCGTCGCTGGCCATGTACACGCTGATCGCCATGGGGTCCGAGCGCCGGGCGCTGGTCGCGGCCTTCCAGTACCTGGTGATCGGGACGCTTGGGGCGACTTTCTACGTGATTGGAGTGGGGTTGCTGTTCTCGCTCACCGGCACGCTCAACCTTTATGATCTCGCGCAGATCATGCCTGCGGTCGAGGCGGGGCATCGCTCGGCCATAGCCGGGCTGGCCTTCATCGTGGTCGGCATCGGCCTGAAGCTTGCCATGTTCCCGATGCACCTCTGGTTGCCGAATGCCTATGCCTATGCACCGACGGTGGCGACGGCGTTCCTCGCCTCCACTGCCACGAAGGTTGCGGTTTACCTGCTGTTGCGCTTCGTCTTCTCGATCTTTGGCGTCGAGTTCTCCTTCACCGCGACCCCAATGGCCGAGATCCTGATGGTGCTGGCAGCACTCGCGATGCTGGTGTGCTCGTTCAGCGCCATCTTCCAGATCAACGTGAAGCGGATGCTGGCCTACTCCTCGGTGTCGCAGGTCGGATACATGTTGATGGGGATCGCCCTTGTGAACGAGGCGGGGCTGACCGGTGGGATCTCGCATCTCTTCAACCACGCGATCATCAAGGCGTGCCTGTTCATGGCCGTGGGCTGCGCGTTTTATGCGACGGGCGTGACGCGGACCGAGAACCTGGCGGGGCTGGGCCGCACCATGCCGCTGACTATGGCGGCCTTCGTGATCGCGGGCCTGGGACTGATCGGTGTGCCGGGGACTGCCGGGTTCGTCTCCAAGTGGTATCTGGTGCAGGGTGCGTCCGAGGCCGGGCTCTGGTGGGTCGTGGCCGTCATTGTCGTCTCGTCGGTGATGGCAGTCTTCTACGTGGGTGCGGTTGTCGAGGTTGCCTATTTCCGTGAGCCCAAGGTGCCCGTGGTGCGCAAGCCGCCGACGGAGATGGTGGCGATGACCTGGGTGCTGACGCTGGCCGTGATCTATTTCGGTGTCGTCACGGACGTGAACGGTGACGTGGCCGCTGCCGCTGCGCGCGAGCTGATGGCGGGGTGGGCGCGATGACCGGCGAGACCCTGATCCAGCTTGCCCTCGGCATCCCGACGCTCGGCGCTCTCGGCATCGCCGTCACAGGTTTCAACCGCAATCTGCGCGAGACCGTCACCCTTGTGACTGCGGGCGCGCTGTTCTGGGTGGTGGTGCTCACCCTCCTGCCAATGGTGATCGATGGCGCGCGGCCTGAATGGACCGCAGTGACGATCGTGGACGGCATCTCCATTGGCTTCGCGGTCGAGCCGCTTGGCATGCTCTTCGCCACCATCGCCTCGAGCCTTTGGATCGTGAACTCGATCTACTCCATCGGGTACATGCGCGGGAACAATGAGCCGCGCCAGACCCAGTTCTACGTCTGTTTCGCCATTGCCATCGCGTCCGCCATGGGCATCGCGTTCGCGGGCAATCTGTTCACGCTCTTCCTGTTCTACGAGATCCTGACCGTGTCGACCTATCCGCTCGTCGCGCACAAGGGGAACGAGGACGCCCGCGACAAGGCCCGCATCTACATCGTGCTCCTGATGGCCACGTCCATGGCGCTCTTGCTGCCCGCCATCATCTGGACCTACGTGGTGGCAGGCACGGCGGATTTCGCGGCGGGCGGCATTCTGGCGGGCGCCGGGCTCGGCGCAGGTGCGCTGATGGTCCTGTTTCTGCTCTACGCCTATGGGATCGGCAAGGCGGCCTTGATGCCGGTGCACTTCTGGCTGCCCGCAGCTATGGTCGCGCCAACGCCCGTATCGGCATTGCTGCACGCTGTGGCTGTCGTGAAGGCGGGCGTCTTCTCGGTCGTGAAAGTGGTGGTCTATGTCTTCGGCATCGACCTTCTGACCGAAACAGGTGCTGCCGACCCGGTGCTCTACATCGCGGGCGGGACCGTGATCCTCGCCTCGGTCATCGCGCTCAATCAGGACAATCTGAAGAAGCGGCTGGCGTTTTCGACCGTGTCGCAGCTCTCCTATGTGGTCATGGCAGCCGCGCTGGCGACGCCTGCGGCGATCATCGGTGCGGCGCTGCACATTGCGGCCCACGCGGTGTCCAAGATCACGCTCTTCTTTGCGGCAGGCTCAATCTATACGGCCGCGCATCTGACCGAGGTTAGCCAGTTGGACGGTCTGGCGCGCCGTCAGCCCTGGACCTTTGCCGCCTTCCTCGTGGGCGCGCTGTCGA
>JBCDID010000072.1:0-12370 GCA_038749355.1 Pseudomonadota bacterium
AGGTGCGCCAGATCCGCGAAATCACCACCCCAGGGGATGCCGTCGGGGAACTTCTCCCGGCTGTACCAGAACATCGAACGCTCGGCGAACACGCCGTTGGTGAAGCTGAGATATTCCCGCCTCTCATCGTTCTGAAACAGCGGCAGAATACCGTCGACATTGCCTTCGCGCGCCTCATGCTGGCAGCGCGCCCAGGGCATGAGCGTGACCTCCGCATCCACGCCGTCGATCCGCGAGACCACCATGTCCAGCACGCGGACTTTCAGGCCGTCATCCGTCGGGCCTTCATCGCCAAGCGCATAGGGCGGGTAGGGGTCGTAGCAAAACTTCAGCACCGTCTCGGCATGTGCGTGGCTGGCAACGGCGAGGCCCCAGACCAGCGCCAGGGTCGCGACAGTCGTGCTGGCGATGCGGCGAGACAGGCAGTGCAGGCACGTCCGGGGGCAAGACGACATATCGCGTCACTCCATCGAAGTCCGGTGGGGGCTTGTCTACGTCGTCAGGGTGTATCAGTCCTTTCCACTCTGCTTCAAGTTGAACTTTGTGCGCGGGGTCACAACTCTCATCCGGGAGTCACTTTCCCTTAACCGAGGGAATCGCTATATATGGAGCAGCGCCGCAACGGCGTTGTTGTCATTTGTCCGCCGAATCGTCGGCGCAACACAGGAGAGCGAGAGATCGCCAGAAGACCCCACCACGCGCCGCCCCAACGGGATACGGGCCCGCGCGTCAACGGAATGATCCGGAACCCGGAAATCCGTCTCATTGATCACGAAGGCGAGAATGTCGGTGTCGTCGAACCACGACGCGCCATGATCATGGCCGAGGATGTCGGTCTCGATCTCGTCGAGATATCACCCAATGCCAATCCGCCCGTCTGCAAGATCATGGACTTCGGCAAGTTCAAATACGAACAGCAGAAGAAGCAGAACGAGGCGAAGAAGAAGCAGAAGGTGATCGAGGTCAAGGAGGTCAAGTTCCGCCCCAACATCGACACCCACGACTACGACGTCAAAATGCGGAACGTGACCAAGTTCCTCGAAGGTGGCGACAAGGTCAAAGTCACGCTGCGGTTCCGTGGGCGCGAGATGGCGCATCAGGAGATCGGGCGCGAACTGCTGCAGAAGATTGCAGCGGACATCGAAGGTCTCGGCAAGATCGAGTCCATGCCCAAGATGGAAGGCCGCCAGATGATCATGGTGGCGGGTCCGATCAAGACATGACATGACCGACCGGCCCGAACCGCGATCCGGTCCGGGCCTCACCCCCGGACATGACGACGGGCGCCTCGTGGCGCCTGCGGCCTCGCGCAATGAGGTTCCCATCATCGACGCATTGGCGCCCCTGCTGGGAACGCGGCGCGGCCTGATGCTGGAGCTCGGCTCCGGCACCGGGCAGCACATCGCCGCCTGGGCAGGCGCGTTCCCGGGGCTCGACTGGCAGCCCTCGGACCCGTTCGAACAGCACCATGACAGCATCCGGGCCTGGGTGGCTCATGCCGCCTGCCCGAACCTGCGGGCGCCGATCTGGCTGGATGCCGCCGAGGATTGGCCGAAGCTGGAGCCGCTGGCGGGGGTGATCTCCGTGAACGTGATCCACATCACGCCCTGGGTCGTGACGGAGGGGATCTTCCGGGGTGCCAAGCAGGGGCTCGCGCCGGGCGGTTTGCTGATCTTCTATGGCCCGTTCAAGGAGAATGGCGTGCATACCGGCGACGGCAACGCCGCCTTCGATGCGAAGTTGAGGGCGGATGACCCGGCCTGGGGCATTCGGGATCTCGATGACGTGTCAGCGGTCGCGGCCGATAGTGGATTTACGGGCCCAGACGTCATGCCAATGCCCGCAAACAACCGCTTGGTGATCTACCGCAAACAATCGGCGGGACGGCCTGAAGCCATCCCGCCACGCCAGCATGTGACACGGGGATAGGGGTTCGGGTCACATTCGCGGACGACCGATCAACGGTACCGAGCGCTATTCTTTCTCGAACATCAGCCGCAGGGCGACGGGGGTGACGCGCGTGATGCCGGGCAGGCTGGCGAGCTCCATCAGCTTGTCGACGCCGGAATCGATGCCCAGCTCCTCGGTCTGAACCATGATCAGCTCATCCGTGGTCACCAGCACCTTCTTGTCCGAGACCGCGAGCACAAAGAGATCCGTGTCCAGCTCGATCTCGCGGTCGACGAACTTCAACAGAGCTTCCGCGGTGACAGTCGTGCTTTCGCCCGGTTTCAGGTCCTTCACGTCGTCCATGTCGATCTGCGTGGTGATCACGACATTGGGGAACTTCACCGCCTTGAAGACATGCTCCAGCATGCGCTCGTTGCGGATATCGATCCAGGTCTCCAGTGTGGTCACGTCGATTTCGATAGTCGCCTCGCCGTTCTCATCAACACTGCCCGAGAGCCCGGAGAAGTGGTGCGCCTCGCCCACCGTGTCCTTCTTGATTGAGCCGAACGCGACTTTTGAAGCCTCCGCCGACAGCGTCCAGCCATCTGCCTGAGCCGTCGCGGCACCGAATGCCATCAAAGCGGCCGAAGTGGTGGCCAGCAGCAAGTTCCTCATGATTTCCTCCCGTGGGTTGTCAAACCTTCGTGCGCCATGCACTGAGTGTAGAACACGCGGGCGGGAAAAATATTCACGGCATGGCAAAAACCGGTGAGACCGAAGTGCGCGAGGGGTTAGAGGCGCTGGTGCCCCGGCTTTGGCGCTATGCGCTTGTGCTCACAGGCGGACACCGGGCCGATGCCGATGACCTGACCCAGGCGGCCGTGCTGCGTGCTTTGGAGCGGGCAGGGCAGTTTCAGCCCGGAACGCGTCTCGACCGCTGGTGTTTCACGGTGCTTGCCTCCATATGGAAGAACGAACTGCGGTCCCGGGCTGTGCGTCGCGGCGAGGGCCAGGTGCCCGTCGAGGAGGCGGGTCTTGCCACGCCGGATCACGCGCACGTGAATATTCTGGCCGGTGAGGTGTTGACCTGCATGACAACGCTGCCGGAGGCGATGCGCGAGACCATGTTTCTGGTATATGTTGAGGGGTATTCCTATGCCGAGGCGGCGGAGCGGCTGGAGATCCCGATCGGGACCGTCATGAGCCGGCTCGCGAATGGCCGCAGGAAGTTGAACGCTGCAATGGTGGAGCGATGATGTCTGGGCAAGAGATCACGGACGAGACACTGGTGGCGTATCTGGATGGCGCGCTGCCTGCCGACGCGCATGCTGACGTGGAGGCGGCTCTGGCCTCAGACGCAGGCTTGGCCGAGCGGCTGGCGGGGCTGGGTGTCGATGTGGGCGCTCTCAAGGCCGGGTTCGACGGCCTGTTGGCGGAGGCCCCGACCGTGGCCCTGCCTCCGGTGACGGCGAATTCGAACTGGCGACCATGGCAGGCTGCGGCTGCCGCGGCGCTGTTCGTGATCGGCATGGCGGCGGGTTGGGGGCTCTCTGGCGACGCGACCCCGGACTGGCATCAGGCGGTTGCGGACTATCAGGTGCTCTACACCACCGAGACACTGTCGGCGACGCCGCTGGATGCGGAGGCCCGCGCGGCGGGGCTTGCGCGCGTGAATGAAAGGCTTGGGCTGACGCTGGATGCTGACGCTCTTGCCTTGGACGGGATGGCCTTCCAGCGCGCGCAGATGCTGAGTCATCAGGGCGCGCCGCTCGCACAGATCGCGTTCCTTGATGACAATGGCGCGCCGATCGCCTTCTGCATCATGAAGGCCGAGGAACGGGCTGCGCGTGAGGCCATCGAGATCGCCGGGCTCAGTGCCAGCACCTGGGCCGGCGGCGGGTTTACCTACATCCTCATAGGGCCTGCAGACGCGAGCCGTCTGGATGCGGCAGCCGAAATCCTCCAGTCCCGGATGCCCGGTTGAGACGTCTCCGCTCCGTGCCAGGGCGAATCGTTTTGAAATTGCAACTGAACCTCCTCCGTCCACCCTTATTTTGACCATCCAAGTTCTGAAGCACTCATGAACGGGTGGGGCTGCTGTTACGTCAAAGTGTTTAAGATGTCTTTCAAATTGCTCCGAGATTGAGATAGCCTCGCGTCATGGCACACGACACGATACGAGATCCGAACGTCGCTGGCCGACGCTGGCACGATATGGGCGGGCAGGACGCCGGTCCCGTCACACCCTCCGAACACGACTTCGCGCTCTGGGAGAAACGGGTCGATGCGATCCGGCAGATCGCCGCGGACAAGGGCTACTTCACCGTGGACGGGTTGCGCCGCGCGCTCGAGGATATGGGCGAGGAAGCCTTCGAGACCATGACCTATTACGAGCGCTGGATGCTCGCGACCTGCCAGAACATGATGGCCGAGGGTGCGTTCACCACGGACGAGCTCAACGCGAAGATGGAGGAGGTTCGCGCGCGTGGGGCCACATATGCAGATGCGCAGAGCTGACCTTCATGGCTGACAGCGCCACTCTCTTGACGTCCGTGGATGCCGCGGAGGGTGTTTTCAACTTCCGCCATCCTCTGGATGCGGCTTGCGGCTGCCGTATCGCTCCCATCTCCCGTATGGCTGGCTAGGAAAATGGGGCCATCAACCATGTCACCATTGCGCCGGGCGAACAGGGGTTCCCGTTGCATCTGCATCACGGCGAGGAAGAGTGGGCCTATGTGCTGTCCGGCGAGGGCGAGGTACAGTTGGACGACCACACGAAGGCCATCCTGCCCGGGACCTACATCCTGTTCCCGGCCGCCAGGGAAGCCCATGCGATCCGCAACACTGGCACCGAAGATCTGGTGTGCCTGATGGGCGGCACCGCCCCTGCAGCAGATGTCATCGACCTGCCTGAACATGGCCACCGCGTGGCCAAGACCAGAAACGGGTTCGAGGCCGCACCCCTCGATAGCTTCACCCTGAAGAACCCCGTCACCACGCCTGAGGGATAGCCATGGCTTTGCCTGACGTACAACCGCCCGATTTTGCCCCGCCCTACGCGCCCGGCAATCCGCGTTTCTCGCCCGGCGCTACCGTCCGCGTACGCACCGGCGTCGCTCCGGGGCACATCCGCACCCCCTGGTACTGCCGCGGCAAGACCGGCCGGATCGAGCGCATCTGCGGGGCCTTCGGCAACCCGGAGGAGCTCGCCTATAATCGCAAGGACGGCTCGGACGTGCCGCTCTACCGCGTGCGCTTCACAATGGAGGAGATCTGGGGGGCGGACAGCGAACGCCCGTCCGACACTCTGGATATCGAGATCTTCGAACACTGGCTGGAGGCCGTCTGATGCCGCATGACCACCACGACCATTCCGCCTCCGGCCACCCGTTCCGCGAGGACAATGACGGCCCGCTGACCTACTGGCAGTGCATGGAGACCGCCGTCCGCGAGCTGATGGTCGAGAAGGGGCTGACCACACCCGCCGCGATCCAGGCGCAGATCGAGGCGATGGACAGGCGCTCGCCCGCTGATGGTGCCAAGGTGGTGGCGCGGGCCTGGACGGATCCTGAGTTCAAGGCGCGGCTGCTGGCAGACGGGTCAACCGCCTGCGAGGAGATGGGCTTCCCCGTCGATGTCATGAAGCTGGTGGTGGTCGAGAACACCGCCACGATCCACAACGTGATCGTCTGCACGCTCTGCTCATGCTATCCGCGCAACCTGATCGGTCTGCCGCCGGACTGGTACAAGACCCGGGCCTACCGCTCGCGCACGGTGAAGGAGCCGCGCAAGGTGCTCTCGGAGTTCGGCCTCGACCTGCCCGACAATGTACAGGTCCGCGTGCACGACTCGACGGCGGACATGCGCTATCTCGTGCTGCCCGCGCGACCCGAAGGCACGGATGGCTGGTCCGAGGAGCAACTTGCCGCCATCGTGACCCGCGACTCGATGATCGGCGTCGCTGTGCCAACGGCCTAAGGGGCCCGTCAGACTCGGATCACGATCTTCCCGAGATGCCCTGCCGCGCGCATGGTGTGATAGGCCGTCCTGGCATCCTCGAACGCAAACGACTGGTCGATCATCGGGCGCAACCCGTGCGCATCGATGGCAGTGTTCATCTCGCAGAACATCGCGCGCGGGCCGACATAGATGCCCCGCAGCGTGATTGATTTCCGCATCAAGGCGGTGGGAGAGACTTGCCCCGCCATCCCGGTCAGAATGCCGATCAGGCCTATGGTGCCTCCGACACGCACCGCGTCGATTGACTTCTGCAAAGTGCCCGGACCGCCGACCTCAACTACCCGGTCAACGCCAAGGCCCGAGGTCAGGTCCAGCACCGTCTTCTCCCAGTCCGGGGTCGTACGGTAGTTTATGATCTCATTCGCCCCCAGCGCCTGCATTCGCGCGAGCTTGTCATCCGACGACGAAGTCACGATGGTCCGCGCGCCCATCAGCGCGCAGAATTGCTGCGCGAAGACCGAGACACCACCAGTGCCCAGCAACAGGACGGTCTCGCCCGCCATCACCGGACGCGGTTGGGTCAGCGCATGCCAGGCTGTCAGCGCTGCGCACGGCAGCGTCGCCGCTTCCTCGAAGGACAGATCGCCCGGGACAGGGATCACGCCACGCTCGGGCAGCACGACTTCCTCGGCGAGCACACCCTGACGGGCGCCGCCAAGTGCCGAGCCCATAGCGCGTGGTGAGCACTCGCCCGCCTCCCAATCCGCGAAGAAACACGATGCCACCCGATCGCCCACGCCGACCTCGGTGACGCCTTCCCCGACGGCGGTCACCTCGCCCGCGGCGTCCGAATTCGGAACGGTCGGGAATGTCAGGCCGCGCGGGATCGGGTCCTCAATGGTCGTGAGATCACGGTAGTTGATCGAGTTGGCGCGCATACGCACGCGAACCTCGCCCGGGCCGGGTGAGGGCGTCTCGACCTCGGCCAGACTAAGGGCATCGACCCCGCCATCGGATACGATCTGCCATTGACGCATGGATTTTCCTTCACGTTGTCAGATAGCCACCATCGACCACATGGGTCGATCCTGTGACGAAACTGGCCTTGTCGGACAGGAGCCAAGCGATCATCTCGGCGATCTCCTCCGGGCGGCCATAGCGACCCATGGCAGTGCGGGTCAAGACCTTGGCGTTGCGCATGTTGTCGGCGCGGACGAACTCGGTCATCGGGGTCTCGACATAGCCGGGTGCGACGGCGTTCACACGCACGCCCTCCGGGGCCCAGCGCGCGCCCAGCGCCCGGGTCAGGTTCACAACCCCGGCCTTTGACGCCGCATAGGCGGGGGAGGGTGGATTGCCCACGAAGCCGATCACTGAGGCGATGTTCACAATGGACCCGCCCGCGGCGGTGAGCGCCGGGAACGCGGCCACCGAACAGCGCATGGTGCCGTTCAGGTTCACGTCCATGACGTTCTCGAAGACGTCCATCTCGGTCTGATCGCCCGGCGCGCCGGAGATCCCGGCGGCGTTCACCAGCCCGTCGAGGCGGTCGAAGCCCGCAAAGAACTCTTCCACCGCCGCACCATCACGGACGTCCAGCGCAAGGGCCGCGTCATCCGTGGCCAGTTCCGCCTCGGTGATGCCGGTCGGAACAACCCGCCATCCCTCGGTCCTCAGCAGCGCCGTGGTCGCCGCCCCGATTCCACTGCACCCGCCCGTGATGACCGCGATTCTCTCCGACATTTCGCCCCCCGTGATGCTTTTCTGACTTTCCACAGGCACTGCAGCAGTTCTCCCCGAAACGGTCCACAGAAAATTATCGAACAGTGAAAGGGCCTTGGCGGTTATCCCCGAAGTTCACAAGCGACTATCCCCAATATCCACGATGTAGTAGGGTTCCCGCCAACGTGCGGAACATCTAGTCCCGGGGCCGCGCGGCATGATCGGAGGGGCATGATGGCAGACGGCAGTCAAATCACCGAGGCGCGGCTTCAGCCGCACAATATCGAGGCGGAACAGGCGCTCTTGGGCGCGCTGCTGCTGAACAACGAGATCTTCGACCGTATTGCCGCGATCGTAGAGCCGCATCACTTCCATGACCCTGTGCATGGGCGGATCTTTCAGGCGGCGGCGGGACGGATCAGCAAGAACGCGCTGGCCTCGCCGGTGACGCTGAAGCCGTTTCTGGCCGATGATGAGGGGCTGCAGGAGCTGGGCGGCACCGACTACCTCGCGCGGCTCGCCGGGGCCGCTGTATCCATCGTTGCCGCCAAGGATTACGCGCAGTCGATCCGCGATCTCGCCATGCGCCGCGATCTGATCACCATCGGGGAGGAGATCCAGCACCGCGCCTGCGATTTCACCGAGGATCAGGACCCGCCCGAGCAGATCACCGCCGCCGAGCAGCGCCTCTATTCGCTGGCCGAGAAGGGCAAGTACGAGGGCGGGTTCGTCAGCTTCGCCAAGGCCGCCGAGGACGCGGCCAACATGGTCAACGCGGCCTTCCAGCGGGGTGGCGGTCTGGCCGGGATTTCGTCGGGCATGTCGGAGCTTGACTACAAGCTCGGCGGTTTCCGACAGTCGGATCTGCTGATCCTCGCGGGGCGTCCCTCCATGGGCAAGACGGCGCTTGCCACCAATATCGCGTTCAATATTGCGCAGAAGCAAAAGAAGGGCGCCAAGCCGGATGGCTCCGAGGGTTCGGTCGAGGGTGGCGTGGTCGGGTTCTTCTCGCTCGAGATGTCGTCCGAGCAGCTTGCCAACCGTATTCTGGCCGCCGAGGCGCGGATCAAGAGCCACGAACTGCTGTCAGGAAAGCTCTCCGAGGCGGATTTCCGCAACTTCCTGGAGGTCGCTCGCGAATTGGAGCGCGTCCCGCTCTACATTGATGACACCGCCGCGTTGTCCATTGCCCAGGTTGCAGCCCGGGCCCGGCGCCTGAAACGGCAGTTCGGGTTAGATGTGCTGGTCATCGACTACCTGCAACTGGTGCGGCCTGCGTCCTCCAAGGACCAGGGGCGCGTGAACGAGGTCTCGGAGATCAGCCAGGGTCTGAAGGCCATTGCAAAAGAGTTGGACATTCCTGTCATCGCGCTCTCACAGCTTTCCCGGAAGGTCGAGGACCGCGACGACAAACGACCGCAGCTCTCCGACCTGCGCGAATCTGGCTCTATCGAGCAGGATGCCGACGTGGTGATGTTCGTCTATCGTGAGAGCTACTATCACGATCGGATGAAACCCCCTGAAGATGACGAGAAATTCCCGGATTGGCAGGCAAAGGCGGAAAAACTGCACGGGCGGGCCGAAGTGATCATCGGCAAGCAGCGGCATGGGCCCATCGGTACGGTGGACCTGCATTTCGAGGACAGCTTCACCAAGTTCTCGGACCCGGTGCGGGAAATGGGCCGGTATTCCGGTGGCGGTGGGGATATCGACGCGGACGCGTTTTGATCCCAGTCCGCCACGCGCTCCCTGGAGATGTTGCGAGCGTTGAAGCGCCGCACTTGCCCACCCGCCCCGCGCGTGGCGGACCTCGGCGCTGGGGGCGGGTGTGAGTGGGGCGCTGTCTTCTGCGCTGACCGTCAACCTCGGTGCTTTGGTCGGCAATTGGCGTAAGCTGGATACCATGGTCGGGGAAGGCTGCGAGGCGGCGGCTGTCGTCAAGGGCGATGGCTATGGCTGCGGAGCGGTTGCCGTCGGACAGGCCCTGGCGCGGGCAGGCGTCCGGACATTCTTCGTCGCCGTGCCGTCCGAAGGTGCGGTGCTGAGGGCGGCCATCGGGGCCGGGCCCGCCATCTACATCCTCGGGGGTTATGGGCGCGCGGAGGCCGCGCTCTACCGGGACCATGACCTGCGTCCGGTTCTGAACTCGGCCGAGCAGTATCGCGACTGGTTTGCGGGTCCTGGCGGAGCGGCTGCCCTGCAGCTCGATACGGGCATGAACCGGTTGGGGATGGAGGCCGATGAACTGGCGTCGCTCGGGACGGTGTCACCGAATATCGATCTGGTCATGAGCCATATGGGCTGCGCCGATGCGCCGGGCCATCCCGTCACGGCCCAGCAATTGACCGCGTTCCGCGAGATGACCGCGGGGATGGCCTGCCGCAAATCACTCTCCGCCACTGCCGGAACGCTGCTCGGCCCGGAGTTCCATTTCGATATGGTGCGCATCGGGATCGGGCTCTACGGGGGCTGGCCGTTCGAAGACGCCGAACGTGTGGTCACAGTGGAGGCGCCTGTCATCCAGATCCGCGACCTCTCGGTCGGGGAGAGCGTGGGATACGGTGCGACCTGGGTTGCCGAACGCCCGAGCCGGATCGCAACCATCTCCGCCGGCTATGCGGACGGGCTGATCCGGTACCTCTCGCACGGCGCAAAGGCGTTCATCGCCGGACAGGTCGTGCCGTTTGCTGGCCGGGTTTCCATGGATCTGATCACGCTGGACGTGACCGATGTCAATTGCGCGCCCGGCGACATGGTCGAGATCCTCGGGCCGCATCAATCTATCGACGACCTCGCGAAGGACGCAGGCACCATCGGACACGAGGTGCTGACATCGCTCGGGGCCCGCTATCAGCGGCGGTATCTGGAAGCCTAGCGCGATTTCGCCGAGCCGAGCACCAGGGTCGAGAACTTGCGGCTGATCTTGTGCGACGCCTGATCCACCGGGGCGGTCGCCCAAGAAAGCACCAAGCAAATCACAAGGCAGAGCGTGGCGATGCCCATGCAGGTCGCGAAGTCGAGGCTGTCGCGATACTCCAACACCAGCCCGCTCAGCACTGTCATGATGACGATATGGTGCAGAATGTAGAGGACGAACGAGATCCGCCCGAGGAAGAGTGAGATCCGGGTCTGGCCAAGGAACCAGCCCAGCGCGGGACTGCTGAGGGCCGCATGCACCAGTAGTGCGGCCCCGAGCACGTTCACCGCAGGGATGACGACCGCCGGAAGGCCGCCCGCCTTGGTCAACATCGCTGCGGCGAACCCGGATATCACCAGAATGAAGGTCACCACCCCAGGTGCGCGGCGGTAGAGGCTCCATTGCCGTCCTTCCAACCGCATCCGTGCCAGTCGTGCGCCAATGAAGAACGCGCCCAGATAGGGACTGAGTACGAACAGGAGCGTTGTCATCCCAAGCCACACGCGCCTTTGCGCAGGAAACAGATCCTCCACCGCCAGCATGAGGAAGAGCAGCATCGAGCCCAGCATCTCGATCGGCATGGTCCAGAGGAAGGGCAGCAGGTCTCGCCCCGGCACGGCGCCGGTGAACACCTCGCGTACCACGAACAACACCGTGTCTGTGATGCTGGGCGCATTGGTCGTTGTCAGCCCGCTCCAATCCTCGCGGCCCAGGATCGGCGCGACCTGGTTCGACACGACCAGCCCCGCCCGCGCCAGACCGTAGAAGATGATGGCGAAGAACATGATCGGGAGCGCGAGACGCACATAGCGCCTCACTGCCGCCGACAGCACATAGGCCCGCCCGCCGCCGTTTAGATAGGGCGTGCTCAGCGCCGCGCCCGAGACGACGAAGAACAGGCTGACGGCGAAGTTGCCGTTCAGCAGCGTGCCCGTGACGAGGTTGCGGATCTCGGGGTGCAGCGCCCCGAAGCTCTCCCAATAGAGGTGGAACATGGCGACCGAGAGCGCCGCCCAGCCGCGCAGCCCATCCAGTTCCGTCAATCTGAGCTTGGGGGCAGCCACGCTATTCATGTGCTCTGCTTCTTCGTCGATGCGGGAGATCACCATAGGCCCGATAGAATTGCCATAGGGTATGCAGGGCGAGGGACGAAAACTTGGCGCGGGCGGGCACAGCGGATAGGGTCTTTGCATTGTTTGAGACGGAGACCCGATTTGCGCCGCACCCTTGCTATCTTGCCCCTGATCGCATTGCTCACCGCCTGTTCCCAGCCTTCCGCCGGGGTCGATTGGCGTGCCTGGACCTTGGGTCTGCAACTCGAGGGTGGAATGCGCACCGACCGGGGTAAGAGTGAGCCGCTGCCCGATGCCGACACGTTGGTGGCGAACTTCTCTAAGATCGGCTTCTCGCTTGAGGGCGCGGCGTGGACCGTGGCGAACCGGCAGGATGACACGGCGCCCCGGATCCTGCGCCGATGGACCAAGCCGCTGGTCTACCAAGTCTATTCTTTTGGCGGTCAGGACGCCGACTTTGTCGATCGCACCAATGCCTTCATGGACCGTCTCGGGCGCATTACTGGGCATGCGGTCAGGGCGGCCAGCCCGTCCGAAGATGCCAGCGACGCCGCCGAGGGCGATTTCCTTATCCTGCGGGCCTCAGACGAAGTGCTGAAATACATGACCTCGCCCAACGGGCCCCTGATCGGCGACAAGGACCCGGAGCGCCGGGCCTTCAAGCAGACCATTCTGGACCAGATCGCGGAGTGGCGTATCCGCCCGTCGCCCTGCACCGTCCTCTTTTGGCACGCGCAAGAGGACACCGACGAACACCGCAGGGGGGAGATGTTGTTCGCGATCTCCCTGATGCGCGTCGAGATGCCCG
>JBCDID010000073.1:0-12354 GCA_038749355.1 Pseudomonadota bacterium
CGAGAGCGCGGAGAGCGGCAGGGCATTTACGGTTCCACATGGTTCGACACACCAAAGTCGCGCTTGTCGCGACGTGATGTACCTGCGCTCGAAAGGCCAATCCTACCGATAGAGATCCATTCGTGACGGCGGCAACGGCGGGACGCCTTTGGCCGAGAAGCTCGCCAGGGTCTGGAAGATGCGCGCCGACCCACGGTGAAAGGCCAAGCTGCACCCTCCAAGGTAAGCGGCCCACAACCGGTAAGTCTGCGGACCCACAATCAGTTCGGCCTCGGCACGGTTTGCAGCCAGCCTTTCACACCAGATCTGGCAGGTGCGTGCATAGTGACGACGCCAGCCTTCGACGTCGTGAACCTCAAACTTCACCTTCTCCATCTCCGAGACCGTGTTGCCGATGTCGTCCAACTCGCCACCGGGGAAGATGTACTTCTGCAGCGCCCGTTGTTCGGGGCGTTTTGAGAAGCGGGTCTTCTTACGTTTCGCGCCGCGGGAGATGGCGTGGTTCAGGAACAGTCCATCCGGGTGCAACAAGCTGCGCACCTTGCCGAAGTAATGGGGAATGTTCTTCAGGCCGATATGCTCGTACATGCCAACCGAGGCGATCTTGGAGTATTGGCCCTCGTGGTCGCGATAGTCGACGATCTTGACCTCGATCCGGTCGGCGAGCCCATCTGCCTGCACGCGCGCACGCGCGGTCTCGGCCTGCGCCTCTGAGAGCGTGATCCCATGTGCCCGTACGCCATAGTGCTTCGCCGCATGCCGGATCAGCCCGCCCCAACCGCAGCCGATGTCCAGCAGCGTGTCCTCCGGGGTCAGGCGCAGCTTGCGGCAGATCATGTCGAGCTTCGCAACCTGCGCGTCCTCCAGCGTCTCGACACCCTCGGGGAAGTAGGCGCAGGAGTACTGCATCTCCGGATCAAGGAAGAGCCTGTAGAAATCGTCGCCCACATCATAGTGGAACTGGATCATCTGCCGGTTCTCGCCTTCTGCTCGAGCCTGTCCGTCGGCGTCGCCTGAATACCCGCGGGACGCATCCGGATGGTCGCCCTTGGCTGTCAGGAAGGGCAGGGCGAGTGCTGCAAGCTTGGTCTTAGAGAGCTTGCGGAACCGGCGTTTGTACTGGTTGTCCAGAGCGAACGGGCTGCCGATGTCGACCCAGGTGCCGCCCTCGATGTCGAGACGCCCGTGGGCGTAGTGGCGGATCGCACGGTCCAGGCTGGGGCGGCGGAGCAGGGACGGCAGCACACCCGGTGTCTCGATCCGGATCGCCAGCCCCGGAGTCGGGTTAGCGCCAAGGGGTTCCAACGAGTCGTCCCACAGGCGTACAGACAGCGGCAGGTCGACCTGCTCGCGGATCAGTTTCGCCGCCTTTCGGGCGGTGCGGAGGAGACGATCATCAGATGCCATCTGACTGCCTGGTCAGTTGGCGCTTAGCAAACAAGAACATCGCGATTACCAGGTTGAAGCCTGCGAATCCGGCATAATACTTCCAGGCCGAATTCCAGTTCCGGGCCTCGAGCTCGTTGGTCAAAGGATCTGATCGGACGTAACGAACCTGTGTCATGGAGCCCACTGGATTGTCGATCTGAAACGACTCTGCGATCCTATACTTCGTAGTCATCGGGCTGCCGTCACTGCGTTAAAATGTGACGATCACGTAAAGATCAGCCACCGTTCTTGACGGGCCTGTATCGTTGCGCACGCGTCGCTCTTCTGAGTCGTATCGAATGACTGTCGCTGGCACCACAATCCCATCGTTCTCAAGTGTGAGAGAGTTTTGTCTGTGCTGAAGGCCAATGTAGCCAAAGAACAGCCCGTTAATGAGCAGCAATACTGGGGCCAACTTAGAGTTCACCTCGATTCCGTTGATCCGGAAGCTCCATGCCATGCTCAGGCGTTCGTTGCAGCGGCCAGTGCCTCGATCTTTGCCTTGGCAGCACCAGAGTCGATGCTCTCGCGGGCCTGTTCGACGGCGGCCTTCGGGTTGTCGGCGCGTCCCACCACCGTCAACGCGCAGGCGGCGTTCAACAGGACCGCGTCACGATAGGCCCCGGTCTCGCCGTCCATCAGCGCTGCGAATGCCTTGGCATTGTCCTCCGGCGTGCCGCCGAGGATCGCCTCGAACGGGTGGACCGGCAGGCCTGCGTCCTCCGGGTGGATCTCGGTTTCCATGATGTTGCCCTCACATAGGGACACGACCTTTGTCGGCCCTGCAATCGAGACCTCATCCGTGCCGTCCGCCCCGTGCACCAGCCAGGCAGTCGAGGACCCCAGCGCAGCCAGCGTCTCCGCCATCGGCCGCAGCATCTGCTCCGAGAACGCTCCGGTCAGCTGGTGGCGCACGCCTGCCGGGTTGGTGAGCGGCCCGAGAATGTTGAAGAGCGTGCGCGTGCCGAGCTCGACCCGCGCAGGACCCACATGGCGCATGGCCGCGTGGTGCATCGGCGCCATCATGAAGCAGATGCCGGTCTCATCGAGGGCGGTTTGCGCGACCGGGGCCTCGACCATCACGTTCACGCCCATCTGGGTCAGCGCGTCGGCGGCACCTGACCGCGAGGACAGCGCCTTGTTGCCATGCTTGGCCACCGGCACTCCAGCGCCCGCCACCACGAAGGCCGTCGCGGTCGAGATGTTCAGCGTGCCCTTGCTGTCGCCGCCGGTGCCGACAATGTCCATGGCACCGTCGGGAGCCTGCACGGCAGCGGCCTTGGCCCGCATGACGGAGGCGGCCCCGGCGATCTCATCCACGGCCTCGCCTCGCGCGCGCAGCGTCATGAGGAAGCCGCCAATCTGGGCAGGAGTTGCCTCGCCGGACATGATGATCTCGAAGGCCTGAACCGCCTCTTCGCGGGTCAGCGGACCGTCCGCCGCGCGCCCGATCAGGGATTTGAGTTGGTCGCTCATGCAGGTTCCGCCTGCCGGGTCAACGCCAGGAAGTTCGCCAGCATCTTGTGCCCGTGCTCGGTGCGGATCGATTCCGGGTGGAACTGGACGCCGTGCACGGGGCGGGTGCGGTGCTGGACGCCCATGATCACACCGGATTGGGTGCGAGCTGTGGCCTGAAGCTCGTCGGGCAGCGTGTCGGGCGCGATGACCAGCGAGTGATAGCGCGTGGCTTCAAACCCCTGCGGCAGCCCCGCGAAGACGCTGATATCGTCGTGGGTAATGTCCGAAAGCTTGCCGTGCAGGATCTCGTGGCAACGCATGACGTTGGCACCGTAAGCCGCGCCTATGGACTGGTGGCCGAGGCAGACGCCCAAGATAGGCAGATCGGCAGGTGCGGCCTTGACGAGATCAACACAGATCCCTGCCTCTGCCGGTGTGCAAGGACCCGGTGACAGGACGATCCCATCGGCACCGGTGCCCAGAGCTTCAGCCACAGTGAGTTCGTCATTGCGGACCACCCGCGTATCAGCACCCAACTCGCCCAGAAAATGCACGAGGTTCCACGTAAAGCTGTCGTAATTATCGATCAGAAGGATCATGTTCCCGTCATATTCCCGTCAGACGTGTCCAGAACGCCTTTGCGGCGCCCGAAGATGAGAGTATAGATGCGACGAGAGACGAGCCTGCGTCAAGCAGAGCCGGAAGAGGAGGCGGGCAGGGATCCGCCGCGGGGCAAGAGAGCAAGGACGGACATGGCGGACGCGAACTCTGAACCTCAGGTCGAGGACGCGAGGATCGACGGGATGGGTGATGGCTCGCGATTTGGCGGTTTCCTCAAGGGTGTTTTGCTGGGCGGTCTGGGCTCGGCGGTGGCGTTGCTGGGTCTAACGCTGACCCAACCGCTGCCGTCGCATTTGCCCGGCGTGGGACAGGTGGAAGTGGTGACGCCTGGACAACCCGCCACCGAAGTTGCGCCGGCGGAGGTCGCCGAGACAGAGCCGGAGCGTTCCGAATTGGAGGCTGCGACGGTTGAGGCTGAGCCTGCTCCCGACGCTCAGCAGACAGAGATCGCAGCGGTCGAACCGACCGCCGTTGCCACTCCGCCGGAGCAGGAGACTTCAGATCAGGGTGCCGCGTCGGGGAGTAGTCTTCCCGAGGCCTCTCCGCAGCCTGCGCCCGACGCGGCATCGACAGAGACAGCCGCGCTCGAGTCTGCGTCAGGGCAGACGACAAATGCACCGATCGAGGCGCCTGCTGAGCCTCAGGAGACCGAGCAGGCTGAGACCGAGCAGGCGGCGCTGGCTCCTACACAGCCTGAAACGGATACCGAACCGCAACTTGAATCCCAGCCCGAGCAAGAGGTGTCGGATGTCGAGGAGCCCGTCGAGACTGCGGCCCTCGACCCCGTTCCCGAGATTTCCCTGCCGGGCCCCGCAGTGGAGGTCAACGCTCGCGCTTTCGATGCGCCAGCAAATGCGCCTCTTCTCGCCGTGGTGCTGGAGGATCCTGGTAGCGCGGGGCTGGCGCCGGGCGCCATGGCCTTGTTGACAATGCCGCTGACCTTCGCTGTGCGCCCGGACCGCGACGGCGCGGTTGAACTGGCGGGCGCGGCGCGTTCCGCTGGCCACGAAGTGCTGGCGCAACTCCCGTTGGTTGCCCCGGACGGGAACGTGGAGACGCCAACATCGTTCTCCCGCGCCACCTCGCCGGAGGACCTGGCAAATGCAACCCGGCGTGCCTTGGCGGGCCTGGAGGTTGCCATTGGGGCCACCACGCCAACGGGATCTACGATCGTCAATGACCGCAGGGCTATGGAGGCCATTCTGGCACCTTTGGGCGAGAACGGATTTGCCTATCTGGATCTCAAGTCCGGCATAGGATCTACCGCGCAGCGGATCTCTGAGGCTGGCGGTTTTGCCTACGCCGAAAGCAATCGTTACGCGGAGGGGAGCGCGGACGAAAACGAGATCTATCAGATGCTGGACGGGGCCGCCTTTCAAGCTCGACGTCAGGGCACAGCGATCGTGACGGTCGGCGCAACGTCGGACGCCTTGAAGGCCATTGTTCGCTGGGGCTTGGAACGCGGCGGGCAGGAGGTCTGGTTCGCCCCGCTTTCGGCGGTGATTGCGCGCCGGCAAGATGGTTGAAGCCTGAGCTGGAATCAAACTCCTTGCCGAAGCGTCGGCCAAGGCCCTGGTCCGGCTACCTAAGCGGATCTGCGCGAGACCACGGTTGCGATCGGGCTGGCCGCTCGTCAGTTTTGGTTGCCGTTGTTTCGACACCGCTCTGGAAAGGCGGACAATAATTGACCACCTTAATTGGGCATTTGGCATCCAAAAGTGCCCCAACTCGCAAACGAACCTCCCAGAACGTACACCAAACCCACCGTTTAGAACGGGTTGATAGGGCTTTCTGCGGCCATTGACACCTCGTAGCTGCGCTAAACTCGGCACGCTGATGCAGTTGCGGAACGCAGGCCCTCAATCACCCGATCGACATCTTCATGCGAGAGGCAAAGAGGCGGCACCATCCTCAACACGGACTGCGACGGACCGGACTTCGAGAGGATGATCCCTTGCGCGCGACAGCCCTCGAACACGGCCGACGCAGTTTCGCGATCCGGCTCCTTGCTTACCCGGTCCTTGACGAACTCAATGGCGAGCATCAGCCCGCGCCCGCGCACATCGCCAATGCCGGAGAACTCCTGTTGCAACTCCTTCAATCCCAGCAGCAGGGCGGCGCCCACCTGACGCGCGTTCTCCTGAAGGCCTTCGTCCCGCATGACCGCCAGCACTGCGCGGGCCGCGGCCGTCGACGTCGGGTTGGCCCCGTAGGTGTGGAACATGAAACGGTCGGCCATGGGTGCTGCGATCTCCTTGCGCGTGACCACGGCGCCTATGGGAAACCCGTTGCCCAGCCCTTTTGCCATGACGACGATGTCCGGCACCACGCCGTCAGCCTCGAACCCCCAGAAATGATCGCCCGTGCGCCCGAAGCCGGACTGCACCTCGTCCGCGATGTAGAGCCCGCCGGCCGCGCGAACCCGCTCGGCAGCGCCCGACATATAACCCGGTGGCATCTCGATGATCCCGCCATAGCCCTGGACGCTTTCGACGAAGATACCCGCGACCGACCCGTTGGTGGCGGTCGCGATGGTCCGGTCGATCTCGTCCAGATAGGGCTGTGTTCCAGGACCGAAGATGCCTCGGTACTGGTTCGGTTCGGGCACAAAGGACACATGGCCCGGCATCCCCGGATGCCGCCACCCGGCAATCCCGGTGATCGATTGTGCCGCTGCTGTCGGTCCGTGATAGGCCGTACGCAAGGCCAGCAGGTCCATATTGCCCGTATAGGTCCGCGCCAGGACCATTGCGAGGTCGATCGCCTCCGCGCCCGAGTTGGTGAAATGCACGACCCAGTCGTGGCCCTCGGGCATGGTCGCCGCCAGCTCTTCGGCCAGATGCGCGGGGGTAGGGTGATAGAACATGGTCGTGCAATGGGTCAGTTCCTGCGCCTGCGCCATGGCCGCCGCGACGACGCGCGGATGCGAATGCCCGACCGAGATGCAGACGTTCATGCCCAGAAGGTCGGTATACTTGTTGCCTTGAGCATCCCAGAGATACTGCCCCCGGCCCTTGCGGAAGACGATCGGCTCCTTGAACGGCGTGAAGTGGGTCAGCGAGGCGGCGTAATAGGCATCGCGTCTTGCCGCCGTGCCTTCATGTGTCCAATCGGTGTGCAGCGGGTGTTCGTTCATCTGCTGTCTCCCTGGCGCAGGCGGATATTGTCCGGATCGAACGGGGGCCGGTCGAGGATGCGGGCTGGTACGCGGCGCCCCAGAATGTCGGCGGTCAGGTCATGCCGCGCTGTGCGATCCCGCAGATAGGCCAGGGCCAGCACCATCCCTGTGCGGTGCCCGTGCGCGGCAGAGGTGATGATGCCGACGCTGCGGCCCCCCTGCCACAGCCCGTGCGCATAGAATGGATGCACATCCTGCGACTGGATTTCCAGCAACACCATCTCCCAGTCATTGGGCCGGGTGGTGACAGCATCGCACGGGCGCTTCACAAAGGCGTTCAGCCCCGCCTCGATGGGCGAGCGTTCCGTGGTCAGATCTCCGCCCCAGGCGCGATAGCCCTTTTCCAGCCGCATCGCGTTCGCGGCATAGAGCCCGTAATGGCCGATACCAAGCGGAGCACCGGCCTGCTGAAGCAGAGTGTAGACCTCCAGCGCCGCGTCCCGGACCATGTGCAGTTCCCATCCGAACTCTCCGATATAGGAGACCCGCATCGCCAGAACCTCGTGCCCGGCAACGTGGATCTGGCGGCATGATAGCCAGGGAAATTCCAGCGGATCGTCGGTGCAGGCGCCGAGCACGGTGCCCGCACGTGGCCCCATCAGACCGATGACGGCAATCTCTGCGGTCGCGTCCCGCAGTTGGCAATCCCCGGCGACGGCAATCAGCACATCCCAATCCGTCTGCCTCGCGGCGGCAGCGGACGTCAGCCAGGCGCGATCCTCGGCAACCCGGGCAACCGTGAACTCCGAGAGCACTCCGCCCGCCGGTGTGACCGCATGGGTCAACCCGATCCGGCCCGGGGATGGCGGGTGATTGAGCCCAAGACGCGTAAGGAAGCCCTCGAAATCGCCTTTGACCTCGAACTTCGAGAAGGCCGAGAGATCAGCCATGGCCACGCGTTCGCTCGCGGCCTGGACCTCATCCGCGACTTGGTCGAACCAGCCCGGCTTGCCGAAGGTCTCTTGCATTGCGGTGTCACCGAAATGCAGGGGCCGCTCCCAGCCATATGCAAAACCCATCACCGCCCCCTGATCCAGCATCGCCTGATGCAGCGGAGAGTGCAGGATGTCGCGGCCGGCGGGGCGTTCCTCGAACGCATAGTGGACACCGAATTGCAGACCGAAGCACTCCACGGCCTTCGAGACGCGATAGTCCCGGTCGGCCCATGCCCCGAACCGTCGCGAATCCACGGCCAGTGCGTCCATTGGCGGTGCTCCGTGGGTCATCCAATGCGCCAGGAACCAGCCCGCGCCGCCGCCCTCCATGATCCCCATGGACGACCCGGTAAGCAGCCAGGCGTTCTCCAGCCCGTGTGCGGGGCCGATCAGTGGATTTGCATCGGGCGAGAACGTGATCGGCCCGTTGATCACCGATTTGACGCCACCATCCGCGAGCGCCGGGATCCGGGCCATCGCGGCTTCGATGATATGCTCCACGCGATCAAGGTCTGGCGGCATCAGGTCGGCGCCGAACTCGGGCGGGACGCCATCGACCGACCAGACTTGCGCGTCGCGCTCGTACGGCCCAAGGATAAGCCCGTCGCGTTCCTGACGGACATACCAGCTTTCCTCCGGGTCGCGGATGATCGGGAGCTCGGCTGCCCCGGCCGCGATCCGCTCTGCCACCACAGGCACAGCATCCGTGACGAGGTATTGGTGCAACACAGGCACCGAGGGGATGTTCAGCCCCATCATGTGCCCGATCTCCCAGCCCCAGGTTCCGGCTGCGTTGACCACATGGCGCGCCCGCACCGGCCCGTTGGCCGTCTCGACCATCCAATTGCCCCCTGTCCGCCGGATCGCCGTCACGGGCGCCTGCCGCCAGATCTGCGCACCGCCCCGAATGGCCACCTGAGCCATGGCGTTGGTGGCAAGGCTGGGGTCCACGTGCCCGTCATCGGGCTCGTAGATGCCGCCGAGCAAACCGTCTAGCCGGGCGAGCGGATGCAGCTCCGCGATACGATCAGGGCTCAGGATCTCCAGCGGATAGCCGGTGAAGGCTGAGAGCCCCGCGACATGACGGAACTCGTCCATTCGGTCGGGATTGCGCGTGACGCGCATCGCGCCCGTCGGGTGAAACCCGCAATCCTGCCCGGTCTCTTCCGGCAGAACATCGCGGTAAAGCCGGACGGACGTGGCGCGCAGTTCCTGTATCGTGGGGTTATGGGCGAAATGCGTGCAGAGACCCGCCGCGTGCCAGGTGGACCCGTGGGTGAGGTCGTTCTTCTCCACAAGCAGGACGTCCTGCCAGCCCATCTTGGTCAGGTGGTAGAGCAGCGAGACGCCCATCGCCCCGCCCCCGATGACGACCACTTTTGCCTCGGTCATGCGCGCATCCTTTTGCCCTCGGGATCAAAGGGCGGCTTCTTGAGGGGATTGGCCGGGTAGTCATGTCCAGCGACACGGACGCTTAGTGGCCGGGCGCAGGTCTCGGCCAGGGTCTCACCCTCGACCACCTGAACAAGACCGAAGGCGAGGTTCAGCCCCGTGCGCGGCCCGCGGGCACCTGATGTCGTGAAGCCGACATGTGTGTCGCCCTGATAAACGGGCTCGTCATGCAGCATCAGCGCCTCACCCTCGATCTGCATCAGGATCAGGCGCTGGCGGATGCCTGCCGCGCGTTGTGCCGCCAATGCCGCCTTGCCGATGAATTCCTTGGACCAGTCGATGGTGAAGCCGAGCCGCGCTTCCAGCGGTGTGATAGTCGGGCCGATGTCATTGCCCCAGTGCTTGAACCCCTTCTCGATCCTGCACCCGTCGAGTGCCAAGTGGCCCATGGGGCTTGCCCCCGCCGAGACCAGCGCATCGAACACCTGTCCGGCGTCGTTGCATGCCATGGTGAGTTCCCAGCCGCGCTCCCCGACAAAGCTGACCCGTGTGGCGCGGCATGTGACCGAGACGATGTCGGCCTGCTGTACGGTGCCGTAAGGAGCGGCCCAGTCTTCGGACGTCGACAGGCGTCTCAGAATGGCGTCGGCCTGCTGGCCCATCACACCGATCGTGCAGTGGTCCTCGGTAACATCCCCGATCTCGCATGCCGGGAGGTTCCGGCGCAGATAGGCCAGGTCCCGGGTTCGGGTTGCGGCCCCCGATGTCAGGTGGAAACGGTCGTCCGCGATCCGCGTCACCGTGACGTCCATCTCGATCCCACCGCGGTCATTCAGGATCTGCGTGTAGGTCGCACGCCCAATGGGCATGTCCATCTGCGCGGTCGTCATCCGATTCAGCGCTCGGGCCGAGCCATCACCGGAGACGTCGATCTTGGTGAAGGGGCTGAGGTCCAGCAAGGCCGCGCCGTCTTCCATCAGGGCGGCTTCGCGCCGGGCGATCGGCCACCAGGGTTGCGCGCCGGTCGCATATGGAAGATCGCGCTCGGCTTCGTCTCGGGCGTACCAGAGCCCGCGCTCCCACCCGGCTGTCAGCCCGAAGACGGCCCCCTCGGCCGCCCAGCGGTCATGCAACGCCGATCGGCGCAGGTCGCGCCCCGCCTTGGGCTGTTTGTACGGCCAATGGAGCGCGAAGAGGTCGGACACGGCCTCGCGCATCCGGTCGGCCATATGGCAAGGCTGCGCTGTCAGCGGATCGACCCGAGCGACATCGACCTCCCAGGGATCCGTCGCTGGATGCCCATCCACAACCCAGTCGGCCAGCAGGCGTCCGATCCCTGCCGAGGACATCACCCCGACCGAGTTCATGCCAGCCGCCACGAAGAGCCCGTCCACCTCGGGCGCCTCCCCGACCAGCGGGCGGGTGTCGGCGGTGAAGCTCTCCGGCCCGTTCATGAAGTGCTGGATACCGACCTCCGCAAGCCCGGGCATCAGCGTGAGTGCCGCCTCCATGAACGGGCCGAACTGGTCCCAGTCCTCAGCCATCTCCAAAAACGGGCGGTCGCCTTCGGGGCCATAGGGGTCCCAGCACTTGGCATCCGGCTCGAACCCGCCGATCACCAGCTTTCCCGCATCGCCCTTGATATAGATCCCGCGGTCGAGGTCGCGGATCACCGGGAAGGGGGCAGGCAGGTTCGGCACCGGCTGGGTGACCACATACATGTGTTCGACGGCCTGCAGCGGCAGGGAAACCCCGGCCGTTGCTGCAAGCTCGCGAGACCAGGCGCCGGTGCAGAGGATCACGCGGTCGGCCTGCACGTCCGTGCCGTCCGATAGCTGAACCCCGGAGACCCGTGCCCCATGCGTCAGAAGTCGGGTAACTCCGGTTTCTTCGCGGATCTCGAAACCGTGCCCTCTGGCCGCGCGGGCATAGGCCATGCAGAGGTCCACCGGGTTGACATTGCCGTCCTCGGGCACGTGCAGTGCGCCGATCAGACCCGTGCGGTCCAAACCGGGGACACTGACCGCGTCCGGCGGCACCATCTCCGGCCTCAAACCTTGCGTCAGTCCAAGATCGGCGATGCGGCGGAGCTCGTCCATCCGGTCCGGCACGCGGGCCAGCCAGTAGCCGCCGGTGCGCCGATAGCCGGTCGACATGCCGGTCTCTGCCTCGAGACGAGGGAAGAGCGCGAGCGCATGGCTGGCCAGCCGCGTCATGTTGGGTGTCGCACGCAACGGGCCGACGATGCCTGCTGCATGCCAGGATGTGCCCGAGGTCAGCTGGTTGCGCTCCAGCAGCACCACATCTTCGGCGCCGCGCAGGCCGAGATGATAGGCGACGCTCAGCCCGATTGCCCCGCCGCCGATGATGATCGTGCGGCTCATCGCGCGACCCCCGATTGACCACACCAATTGGCGTCGGCAATGCTGCGCCCATGCAGATCCACGCGCTCTGGTGCCATCCCCGCTCCATGTCGACCGCCGTCGAACGCATCATGCGTGAACGCGGCGACCTCGAGGTCCTGCACGAACCTTTCATGTACGACTACTACATCAGCGGCGACCGGGAGAAGTTCACGGGCTTCGCGCCCGAGGCGGATCATCCCGTCACCTATGAGGGCATTCGGGCGATGATCCTCGACAAGGCCGCGGCGGGCCCCGTCTTCCTGAAGGACATGGGCTACTATGTTGCCGACGCTCTGCCGTCCGATCCCGGGTTTGCGCGGCAGATGACCCATGGCTTTCTGGTGCGCGACCCGGCCGAAGCCGTCGTGTCCTATGCGAAACGGCAGCGGGACTTCACGTGCGAGGAGGTGGGGTTGGAGGCGCTCTGGCGCCTTTACGCCAGCCTGAAGGACCAGGGCTGTACCTGCCATGTCCTCTCGAGCGCTGCGATCAGGTCCGACCCTGCGGCGGCGATGGCGGCGTACTGGTCGGCGATCGGTCTGGCCGATTGTCCGGAGGCGCTCAGATGGGACGCCAAGGTGCCGGAGGGGTGGCGCGCCGTCGAGACCTGGCATCGGGAGGTGCTGGAGACGAGCGAGATCCTGCCCCCCGACACGGGGCGCGACGCCGAGGCCGAGCTTGCGGCATTGGGCGCGCCCTTCACGGACTATGTGGCGCACCACCGCCCGTTTCACGAACTGCTGCTGGCCGAGCATCAGAAGTAGTCCCTGTCAGGCAGCCCGGCCTTGGTGCGGGCCATGTAGTCCTGCAACTGGGCATCGATGTCCGGGTCGAGGCCGGGATAGGCCTGTGCATAAGCATCAGGGTCTGTCAGTGCGAGAACAAATGCGGCGATATCAGCGTCGGTCAGTGCACTGTCACCATTGAGGTCGCCGAG
>JBCDID010000074.1:0-12144 GCA_038749355.1 Pseudomonadota bacterium
CACCCTGGCAGGGCATGCCTTTGCCGCAGAATGGAAGAAGCTCATGGAGCCTTCGGATCTGGCCGTTGTGGCCAGTGAGGTCGTCGTGCTTGATATCCGTGCGCCCAAGTACTTTGAGCGCGGTTCGGTCAAAGGAGCGCTCAATGCGCCCTACGGCTCCTGGCGGGGACCGAGGGACAATCCAGGAGAAGCGCTATCGGACGCCGACCTCACCGAGCGGATGCAGAGCCTTGGGCTCGACCGCGCCGACAAGGTGGTGGTCGTCTATCACGGTGCGAATGAAACCGACTTCGGGTCCGCCGCCCGGGTCTACTGGACGCTGAAGTCCGCGGGCTTGACCGAGCTGGCGATCCTGAATGGTGGGTTGGTGAACTGGGTGCAGTCGGGCAACATGCTTTCCACCGAGTTTGGCACCGCCGAGAGATCCTCCGAAACGTTCGCGCTCGCCTCCGACTGGATGATGACCCGCGCTGAGGTTCGTGCCGTGGTCGATGGAGAAGCCAACGCGCAGATCATTGATGCGCGCCCACTGCCCTTCCTGCAGGGTACGCGCAAGCACCCGGCGGCCAAGGCCGCGGGAACGCTGGAGGGTGCGGCGCAGATCACCCACTCGACATGGTTCACGAAGGACAATACGCGCCATATCAGCCCGGCCGAGCGTGTGGCCAAGCTTGCAAAGGCAAAGGGGGTCGAGGACGGCTCCTCCCGCCCCATCGCGAGCTTCTGCAATACGGGTCATTGGGCGGCAACGAACTGGTTCGCGCTGTCCGAGCTTGCCGGGATCGACAACGTGAAGCTCTATCCGGAGAGCATGGTCGGCTGGACCAAGGCCGATCAACCAGTCACGACTCAGAAGTAGCCCGGGCGACCATCCGAGCCCGCCGGCCTCCGGGCGGCGGGCTTTCTTCGATCCATATTATACAAGAAGAAATGTATAAATTGTAATTCCACATAATATGCATATCTATGCTCCGATACCACACAGGAGCTGCAAATGATTCGCCTCGTCTCGACTGCGATTGCTGGACTGGTTCTTTCGGCCTCGGCCGCATTTGCGGACTGGAAGCCACTTGTGGCGCCTGCCGATCTGGCTGAGATGCTGGATGAGGAGCCGGTGGTTTTGGATATCCGCAGCCCCGGAGCGTACGCAGAAGGTCATATCGAGACCGCCGTCAGTGTGCCATACAATGCCTGGCGCGGCCCCGAGGACAATCCCGGCGCACTGATCTCCGACGAGAAGCTGACAGCCATCCTGACCGAGGCGGGCGTCGAACCTGATGTCCCGGTGATCATCACCTATGCGGGCAAGGGCACGCTGGATTTCGGCTCAGCAGCCCGGGTCTACTGGACGCTGAAGTCAGCAGGCGTCGAAGAGATCGCGATCCTGAACGGCGGGCTGAACGCGTGGACTGCGGCGGGGCTCGAGCTGACAACAGAGGCAGGCGGCAACTTCGCCTCGGACGTCACGTACAGCTTCGCGGAGACATGGCTCATCGACCGGGAAGGCGTCCGGGACGTGCTCGACGGCACTGCGACGGCGCAGCTTGTGGACGCACGACCGGAGGCCTTTTTCACAGGTGTGAAGAAGCACGATGCAGCGGCGTGGCCCGGCACCCTCAGCGGCGCGCTGAACATCGTGCATGAAACGTGGTTCGGTGGACCGGTCCTTGCGGCGACAAAGTCGGACATGCTGGCGGCGCTCAAAGAAGCCGGTGTCGATCCCACCGCAGGCGACATCGTCAGTTTCTGCAACACCGGCCACTGGGCCGCCACCAACTGGTTTGTCCTGAGCGAAATCGCCGGGATCGAAGGTGTCCGCCTCTACCCCGAGAGCATGGTCGGCTGGACGCAGAATGCCGAACGCGTGGCGGGGCTGGTGCAGTAAGTCAGAGCTCCAGCACCGGAAGCGCGGTGGTCTCCTTCAACTCCTCCATCACAAAGCTGGCGGAGATGTCCGAGACCGCCACCCGGCGAATTAGTTTCTGGTAGAGCCTGTCATAGGCCCGCACGTCCGCCACACGCGCGTGGAGCAGGTAGTCGAGATCGCCTGACGTCCGGTACGCGCCCAGGATCTCAGGCAGGCCCTTCACGGCCTTCATGAATTCATCCAGCCACTCCGCATCATGCCGGTCCGTGCGCACGGCGATGAAAACGGTCAACCCTAGACCCAGCGCCTCCGCATCGCATAGCGCCACGCGCCCACGGATGATGCCCGCCTCCTCCATGCGTTTCACCCGTCGCCAGCAGGCATTGCGTGACAGGCCAACTACGCGGCCGAGTTCTTCCAATGGAATTTCGCAATCGCGTTGCAGGGCAGTCAGGATTCGCCGATCTGTGGGATCAACATCCATCATACGTCTCTTTTACGGGATAATCTCCCACATACAAGCTCCTACTCCGTATCTTTGGGAAGAATGCCCGTCCAATCGCGTCCATGTTCTCCTCAACCCACAAGGAGACACAACATGATTGCCAAGCTGGAGACCCTGTTCCTCGCCCACCCCCGTTCGGTCGGGGAGAGCTATTTCGAGCATACCTTCTTTGCGCTCTGGTTCGCCGGCCAACTTACGCTTGCGGCTTTGGCCGCCCTCTGCCACGCGATCCTCCCGTTCACCTGTGAGAAAACCGCATCGACTATTGTCGCCCGGCTCTACGAGAGGACCCATAATCGGGGTGCATGACACCGCCGCAAGAAAGGGAGCAAAATGTGCCGCTGGGCCGCCTATATCGGCGCACCGATTTTCCTGGAGCAGTTGATCTCGGCGCCCGACCAGTCGCTGATGCACCAGAGCCTGCACGCCCGCGAGGGCAAGACCGAGACCAATGGGGACGGTTTCGGGGTCGCCTGGTACGGCGCGCGGCAGGTGCCGGGCGTGTACCGCGACGTGCTGCCTGCCTGGGCCGATCCTAACCTCACAAGCCTTGCGCACCAGGTCCGGTCGCACTGCTTCCTGGCCCATGTGCGCGCCTCCACCGGCACCGCGACCAGCCGAACGAACTGCCACCCGTTCACCGTGGGCCGCTGGTCGTTCATGCATAACGGTCAGGTCGGTGGGTACGGGCGCTTCCGGCGGCAGGCGGACATGATGATCGACGACGGCTGCTACGAGCACAGGCAGGGCACGACGGACTCGGAGGCGATCTTCCTGCTGGCGCTCGGTCAGGGTCTGGATGAGGATCCGAAGGGCGCGCTGGAACGGGCGACTGGGCACATGGAGCAGCTTTCCCGGGCCACTGGAGAGACGCCGCACATGCGCATGACGGTCGCGATGACCGATGGCGACACGCTCTACGGCGCGCGCTATGCCTCGGATGACCATGCGCCGTCGCTCTATGTCGGGGCGTCGATGCAGGGACATGGCCATGCGCTCGTGTCCGAGCCGATCGCAGGAGATCACACCGGCTGGGAGCCCGTGCCACCGCATTCCTTCGTTACGGTGACGTCTGACGGCGTCAGCGTCGCACCCTTCGCGCCAGTCCAATGAGACCCTCTGTCACCCTTCCGTGACGCCACGGCCCCTTGCGCCAAATTCCCCTTGCATTCAGAATTGCGCACAACCTGAAAAGGAGCCCGAGCCAATGATTGCTGAGCTAGGCCACTTCCTGTTGATCCTCGCCTTTGCGGTGGCGATGGTGCAGGCGACGGTGCCAATGGTGGGTGCCGCGCGCGGCTGGACCAACTGGATGCAGGTTGCAACACCCGCGGCGCTGGCGCAGTTCCTGCTGGTGGGCCTGAGCTTTGCGGCGCTCATGCATGCGTTCGTCACATCCGATTTCTCGGTGAAACTGGTCGCTTCCCATTCGCACTCGCTGAAGCCCATGATCTACAAGGTCTCGGCGACATGGGGGAACCACGAGGGGTCCATGCTGCTGTGGATCCTGATCCTGACGCTGTTCGGCGGCATGGTGGCAGCGTTTGGACGCGACTTGCCTCTGACGTTGAAGTCGAGGACTTTGGCTGTTCAGTCGCTGGTGGCAGTCGCGTTCATGGCGTTCATCCTGTTCACCTCGAACCCGTTCGAGCGTCTGCCGAACCCGCCCGTGGATGGCCGTGACCTGAACCCGCTCCTGCAGGATATCGGCCTCGCGATCCACCCGCCGTTCCTCTACGTGGGCTATGTGGGCCTGTCGATTTCGTTCTCCTTCGCCGTTGCCGCCCTGATCGAGGGCCGGGTTGACGCCGCATGGGCGCGCTGGGTGCGGCCATGGACGCTGCTGGCATGGGTCTCGCTGACAATCGGGATCGCGCTGGGATCGTACTGGGCCTACTACGAGCTCGGCTGGGGTGGCTGGTGGTTCTGGGATCCGGTCGAGAATGCCTCCTTCATGCCTTGGCTGGTTGCAGCGGCGCTCCTGCATTCGGCCATTGTGGTCGAGAAGAGATCCAGCCTGAAGGCGTGGACGATCCTTTTGGCAATCCTCGCCTTCTCGCTGAGCCTGATGGGCACGTTCATCGTGCGCTCGGGCGTGCTGACCTCGGTACATGCCTTCGCGACCGATCCAGAACGTGGGGTGTTCATCCTCGCCATCATGCTGATCGCCATCGTCGGCTCGCTGACGCTGTTCGCATGGCGGGCGCCGTCGATGCGGTCGGAGGGCGTGTTCCAGCCGATTTCGCGCGAGGGCGCGCTGGTGTTGAACAACCTGCTGCTGGCGGTCGCCTGTGCGGTGGTGTTCATCGGCACGCTGGCGCCGCTGGTGCGCGAGTACATTGACGGGGCGAAAATCTCAGTCGGCGCGCCGTTCTTCGACATGACGTTCACACCATTCATGGTGATGCTGTTCCTGGCCCTGCCACTTGGCGCGATGATGCCGTGGAAGCGGGGCGATGCGGGTAAGGTGATGGCGCGCCTCTACTGGGCGGCCGCAGGGTCCTTGGCGATCGGCGGCGTGGTCTGGGGCATCCAGACCGGCACCGGCCTTCTGGCACCCATCGGGTTGGCGCTCGCCGCGTGGCTATGCCTCGGGGTGATCGTGGAACTGTGGGAGCGTGCCGGGTTCGGCAAGGTCTCGACGGGCAAGGCGTTCTCGCGGCTCGTGGGCCTCCCGCGCGCCGACTGGGGCAAGTCCATCGCGCATGCGGGGCTCGGTTTGACGGTGATGGGCATCGCGGCTGTGAGCGCCTGGGAAATCGAGGATATCCGGCTTGCAAAGCCGGGCGACGTGATCCCGCTCGGGCCATACGAGGTGCGTTTCGACGATGTGGAGCGCCTACCTGTCGGGGCGGCTTTCGATGCCGTGCAATGCGGGGTCACGGGCGAGAGCCGGGTGAAGGGCGGCGAGCCGCGCAACTTCTCGACCGAGTTTGGCCGGTTCACGCTGATGCAGGACGGCAGGGTGCTCCGCCCGCTCTGCCCCGAAAAGCGCTTCTACCCGGTACAGCAGATGCCGACCTCGGAGGCCGCGATCGATCCCGGTTTCACGCGCGACGTCTATCTTGTACTGGGCGACCAGAACGCGGCGGGGGCCTGGGCGGTCCGGTCCTACTACAAGCCGTTGGCGAACTGGATCTGGTTCGGGTCGCTCATTATGGCCTTCGGTGGGCTCGTGAGCCTGACGGATCGGCGTTTCCGGGTCGGCGCCGCCGCGCGGCGCCGGCGGGCAGCGGCGGTGCCTGCCGAATGATCCGGGAGTTTTATCGCTACGCGACCCGGTGGTGCGTGCGAGCACGCATCCTACGCGCGCTTGTGCTGTTGGCGATGTTGGCGCCAATTTCGGTGTACGCTGTGCAGCCGGACGAGGTCCTTGATGACCCGGCGCTCGAAGAACGTGCACGCGAGATCTCCAAGGAGCTGCGCTGTCTGGTCTGCCGTAATGAAAGCATCGATGACTCGAATGCAGGGCTTGCCCGAGATCTGCGCCTGCTGGTCCGGGAACGGCTGGTGGCCGGAGACACGGATGCCGAGGTGAAGACCTATCTGGTCGACCGTTTCGGCGAGTTCGTGCTGTTGAAGCCGGTTTTCTCGATGGCCAACGCAGCGCTCTGGTTCGCGGGGCCACTTCTGTTCATCCTCGGCCTGATCGCCAGCATCGCCTATCTGCGCAGCCGCAGGCCCGCGGCGCCGGATGGCCTGTCCTCAGAGGAACAGGCCGAGTTGGATCGATTGCTGAAGGACTGAGAGCGCTCAGGTCAGAATGAACTGGACGTCGTCCAGGATCTGAGTGGCGGTCACGTTCAGGATGGACAGGCTGGAGTCGAACCCGTCCGCCGAATAGCGCAGCACGGCATCGTCTGCTGCGAGGTCGCCATCTGCGTCCTCCGTCGTGATCGCGAACTGAGAGAGGTTCGTGAATAAGCCGCCTGTGAACAGGATCTGGTCTGCCGCGAGCTCAAAGTCGTGGATCGTGTCGTCCCCCTCATTCACACCGTCAAAGAAGAACACATCCCCTCCGTCCCCCCCGAACAGGTCATCGTCCCCGCCCTGGCCGATCAGCCCGTCCACGTCCCCGTTCCCGCGGATCACGTCGTCACCCGCGAGGCCGAGGATCTGATCGCGCCCCGTGCCGCCCTCGAACGTGTCTGCCTGCGAGCCGCCGAGAAACAGCGTCACGCCCGACAACTCGTCCGCCAGGAACGTGTTCGAGAAGTTGGACGCGCCCGCCAGCCCCTCGATATCGTCGCCAATCGTGTCCTCGAGCACCTCCGCCGAGGAGCCCACCTCGATCTCCGACAGCGTCGCCCCGAAGTCGAAGACCAGCGGTCCCGTGGCCGAGAAATAGGTCACGATGTCGCCTTCGATGACGTTCCCGCCGGTGCCACCGAAGAGGCTGTCGGCACCTGGCCCGCCCTCAACCGCGTCAAAGCCCGAGCCGCCGAGGATCAGGTCATCCCCGCCGCCGCCATTGATGACGTCGGCACCGTCGAGGCCCGACAGCGTGTTCGCCGCACCGTCACCGGTGAGGAGGTCTGCGAAATCCGACCCGTCCAGATTCTCAAAGTTCTCGATCAGATCACTGCCATGGCCGGTGTCCTGCGCCTGTCCCTGGTTCTCGAGATTGACGAAAACGCCGAACTCGGACGTGCCAACCGTGCTGGAAGGTGCTGCAAGTGAGGCGAATGTCAGGGTGTCCTCCCCCTCGCCGCCATCTAGCAGGTCATCCCCCAACCCGCCATCCACCAAATCGTTGCCGAAATGCGCCATGATCACGTCGCGGCCATCGTCGCCGGCGAACGTCTCATGCTCGGTGTAGACGAACTGTTGCGAGACGCGGGTATCGCCGAAGTCCTCCAGTGTTTCACTGCCATCCATCGAGATGCTGACGCCGCCCTCGGCGTCCTTGGCGGCCCCGAACTGCACGGCGTCGAACACGGCGTTGGTGGCGAACTGATCCCAGAACGTGCCGTTCAACCGTATCAGGAAGGAGACCGTCGCGACCTCGGTCGACACACGGTCTGCGAAGGCCAGCTCGCCGATAGTGTATCGTACACCCGCGATCTCCAGCACGCCGTTCTCTGTGATCAGGTCTGCGATATGCCCGACCGTGAACCAAAGTTTCATCTGGTCCGGGTTCTGGTCGATCTTCAAATCCGAGCCTGGGCCGTATGTCACATCAACCCCGTTGGTCTCGGTCTTCTCATCGATGAAGGGCGTGTAGGTCGCACCAACCGAGTCGATCTTTACGCCGTAGACGTAGAACGCTTTCTCGGCCTCATCCGCGCCCGCGACGATCTGGGCGGTGTCGTAGATGTAGTTCTCGTCAACCGTCTCGATACGCTGGATGAAGGTCGGATCGACAGAGATCAGGCGGTTGAAGGACGGATCCTGAAAGCCCTCGTCCCTGAGGAAGTCCTTGGCCGCATTCACATCGGCCTGCACCTGACCGCCCGTCATGCCGTCCGGCACGTAGTTGCGGTTGTCCAGCCGGAAGTCAGTCAGGTAGATGCCCTGCGAGTTTGTGGGCGTGAACGCCTGTTCGCCGGACTTCTGGCCGAGGATCACCGTGAAGCGGCCCCGGTCGATCATATCGCCTGAAGGATCGATAACTCGCGGCAGTGCCACGAACTCGAAGAAGCCATCATCCGGGTTGGATGCTCCACCCCGTTCGCGGAAGTCCTCGGCCCCGTAGAAGGCGTGGAACTGTGCGGCTTCGGTCAGGCCGGGGGCCTGAGAGATGCTGTGGCGGTAGTTCTCCCCCGCAGGTCCGCCGAAGACCAAGCCCTCGGAATTGCGCACGTTGATGAAGGTCGGCGCGTATTCCGGCAGGCCCTGGCTGTTGAACGGGTCCACGAAGGTCTGCGCAGGGTAGAGATCCGCCGTCGGGTCATTGCCCTTGTCGTAGAAGGCGCCGTCCACAACGAAGTTCGGGGCCTCCTTGTACTGGCCGATGAAGATCTTCTGCGCGAGCCCGTTCGGAAGGAAATGCACATGCACGCCGCTGACAACCGTATCCTTCAGCGTCCAGTTCCCCGCCGAGGTCACGAAGATCGAGCTGCGGTAGACCTCCGACAGGACAGTGCCGGAGATCAGGCTTTGCAGGTCATGCTCCAGCATCCCCTCGGGCCGGTTCTCCAGATCGTCATCGACCCAGATGCCCACGTCGCCCGCGCCAATGATGGTGTTCTGGTCGAAGACCCGCATGGGAATGTCGCGGGGGTGGATCAGCCCGTCCGCTATACTGTCGCGGTCCAGCATCAGGCCCTCGGGCAGGGTGTCCACCTCGACCATGATGTTCTGGCTGCCGACGCCGCCGATCTGCATTCCGGCTTGCTTGGATTCGACCGAGGTGTTGCGCGTGACCTCCAGCAGCCGCGATTCCAGCCAGAACCCTACCCCTGACTTGCCGAAATCGTGGTTGTTCTGGGCGTTGGTCATCTCGGAGAACGGGGTGTGGTTGGCGTTGGCATAAGTGGTCATCGCCACGTTGCCGTCCCAGACGCCGCGTTCGTTGCCGGTCTCGGACGCGAACCCCGCGCCTGCCACTTGATACGAGACGTTGTCCGTCAACGTCGCCAGCCCTGCGTGATGTGCGTAGCCCCAGCCGAGCGAGCCCCAGACCGCGTTCCCAGACACATGCGCGCCCTGGTAGTCAAACGGGTCGTCCGGGTCCTTGTCGCCAGTTGGCTCGTCCCCGCTGAAGTGCAGGTGTACCGCATAGCGGCCCCGCTGGTTGCCGATGTTCGCGACAGGGTCAGAATCGTCGATTGGCTTAGATTTGTCCGTCCGGCCCAGCCCCGCAAAAAGCGCATCCTGCACGTCCACATCCGTGGTGTGCATGAACATGGTGTGCCCTATGTGCGCGACCGAGAAGAACGGGCTGTCGTCCCATTTGTCCTGCATCACCATGTCGGTGACACGGCCCGCGGCGTTGGTCTCGGTCATGGAATCCGAGCGGATCTGCACGTTGCGCGACAGGTTGACGACGGGTGGGGCGATCACGGTGTCGATGGTCCCGTCCACATTCGTGTCCAGCCGCTTGACCCTGTGGGTGTGGGCGAGTGGCTGGTCGAAGCTGATGCGCACGCCCTCGGGGGTCACGGTTATCTCGGTGATCACGCGTTCCTCGGATTGGCTGTTCCCAAGGTCGAGGTCGTCATTGCGTTCCGAGGCACCGATGACGATCAGGTCGCCCTGTTGCCAGCCGAGGGCGATAATGATGTCGGGTGAGTTCGCGTCAAGGCCAAGGCTTTCCAGCGACAATGTCAGGCTCTGGGCGCCTGCGGGCAAAGTGTCCGTGATCTGGCCGTTCGAGATTTTCTCTGCCCCGCGAATGGAGACGCGGCCCTCGGTAACCACACCCAGCGTGAACTGCCCCGGATCCCATTCATGGCGGCCCCGCATCCCGCCATTGTCACCCAGCTGGCGGTCGGTGATCTCCGGGATTCCCAAATCCCGGACATCGAAGGCGTCGAGATTAATGTCCACCAGATTGCCGGAGGTCCCGTCGATCTCGAAAGCCGAGCCAAGGGTCGTGATGATCGTGTCCACGCGCATGTGGACGTCACCCGGGCCAGAGTCGAAGCCCAGAGCGCCGTCCACGTGGACATAAAACAGGTGCGTGTCCGGGTCGCTGTGACCGGCCGTGACAGACAACCCTGCTGGGATGTGAACTATGGCACCGTCACCCGGCACGCCATCAGGCCCCCAAGTCGCCGGATCGTTCCAGGCGCCATCCTTCACTGCGGTGTGCGTTGCGAAACTGGCGATGTCTGCGGAAATGTCGGTGGTGAAGGTAGCGCCCTGGTGGTCACCATGGCCAGGCATGTCGGGTTGATCCATATCTTGTAGCCCCGGATCTCGTCGTGGTCCCCTAGTCTCAGGACTGACGCGGCTCACCCCTGGGCCGCTAGCCCCGAAACTATCGTTAAAGTTGTATGAGCAATCTGGCTGCCAGTCCATGCGTATTCCGTCTGGCAGAGAGCGCGTTCAAAAGCGCGCGGCCCCTGGGGAGGGGCCGCGCAGGGCGATCAAAGGATCAGGTCGTAAACCAGATCGGTCTCCACCCGTTCGAACAGAATGGCATCCGCCACCACATGGGTGCTGTTCGCGCCAACCGTGCTGATGACCACCAGCGGATCGACGTCCTCGTAGGAGAAGACCCCCAGCGAGTGCCAATCATGCGCATTGATGCGTTGGTTCACGACCAGTTCGGTGTAGCCAGTATCGTCGGTGATGAAGACCGGCGTGTTGGTCGCGTGATCCCCTGCGCGGTGATAGCGGATCGAGACCTCTTACTGGCCGGGATCGAGATCCGCTTCGTACTCGAGGCTTACCCCGGAGCCGCTGTCCACGAAGAGTGCGCTCGATCCGATGAAGCCGCCTTCGCGCGGTACGAACTCCTCGACGAGGACACCCTCGACTTCGTTGATGGAGAAGCCCGGATCGCCATTGTCCACGATCACGCGGTCGCTTGCGATGGTCTCGGGCCGTATGGCGGAGTAGAGGTCGGCATTGATGCGCCCCTCCCGCGCCTCACCATCCCGGATCTCCAGAACTGAGCCATAGTTCGGATTGTCATCGAACCCGTTCCGGCCAGCGACAAAAGAGAAGTCCGCGTCGATGGTGATGAACTGTGGCACCCGGTTGCCGTCCTGATCGACAATCGGGCCCGATTGCTGGAAGTTCCCGAAGATCTCGGTCTTGCCATCGTTGCGGGTCAGGACATGGGTGCCCGTGGCCTCGGTCTTGAAGCCTAACGCCCAGAGCTTGCCGCCATTGTTCACGATCTTGGCCTCGAAGGGGACATCGAACTCGGGATTGTCGAAGACCTCGAACCTGCCTTCGATGTTCAGCTGCCGCGCCCAGACGTTCTGGCCTTCCTCGACGATCAGACGGCCTGTGACGATGTTGTTGAGGAAGAGGTCGCCCGCAAGGGTCTCGCCCGTGGTCTCGTCCAGTGCGGCTCGGTATCGCCAGCCGCTGGTATCCTCAACCGCCAATGTGCGGTCGGTATTGTGCAGCACCTCGACCTGCGACGATGGCTGGTTGGTCAGCCGCCCGCGCAGGCCCTTGATGAACACGGTGTCCGCGTCCCCGTCGACGATCTCGATGGTTCCGTTGCCAAGGATCTCGCCTCCTAAACCGATGAAATGCTGAACCGAACCGTGCACCTGCACGGTCCCGTTCAGCACCCATTCGCCTTCGGGCACGTACACCGTCGTGGCACCCGCCGCTGCAGCCGCGTCAATGGCCGCCTGAATGCCCGCCGTATCGTCATCGGCGGCCAGATTGCCATTCCGGTTACCCGTGATCCCGGCCGTTGCGCCGAAATCGCCAATCGAGACCCAATCGTCCAGATCCTGGCTAAGGACAAGCTCCGGATGTTCCAGCACGTCGAGGCCTAGCGAGGTTTCCGGTGCGTCGTCGAATAGCTTGAACGCCCCACCGACGCTCTTGATGCCGGTGCCCTCGCGCTCATATGCCCCGACCTGCCAGAATTCATCGATCACCCCGTCGTCCTGCTGTTGCACAATCTTGTTGTGGACGTTCGAGTTGCGGTTGAAACGGAAGGGCAACTCGAACGTCTCATCCACCTCGACCTCGCGCAGATAGGTCGACCCGGAGTTCTCGATTGCCACGCGGAAATCCTGAGGGGTCTCGCGCACGTCGTCGGAGGCCTCAATCCGGCTGTCCAACAGGATGAAGTCCGCGTTCTGGTTGAATTTGTTGGCATAGGCCTGGCGCGTGTCCTGAAAGTCCAGATCCC
>JBCDID010000075.1:0-11999 GCA_038749355.1 Pseudomonadota bacterium
CCCCCCCCGCCCTGGGTGCTGCCGCCCCCCCCGCCGTCGCCCGCACAGCCCCCCCCCCCCCCCCCCGCCCCCCACACGCGCCCCCTGTTTGGGGCGGGCTGTGGGGGTGGGGGCGGGCCTGGTCATCCTGGTCGCGACGCCCGAAGGGCGGCGTGAGCAGGAGGATACCCCGAAGGGCTGTTGGATTGGCGGTTACTCGGCGGCGATCCGGTGCGTCTCACGCGGTACATGGCCGTCCCGGGTCTGCGGCAGCTTAGTGCCCAGAATGTTGCTCGCCACCTGAGTGCGAAGCACCTGCGCGGTGCCTCCTCCAATCGTGAACATCCGAGCATCGCGCACCATGCGTTCCACCGCCCGTGCCCGCGAATACCCCGCAGCACCATGCAGTTGAAGCGCATCATTGGATACCTTCACAGCCGTCTCCGCCGCCAGGATCTTCGCCTGAGCCGCGAGCCCCATATCCGGGAAGCCATCCTTCAGACCGGTCGCTGCCTTCCAGATCAACGCCTGTGCCGCCGCGAGCCCGATGGACATATCCGCCAGCATCCATTGCAGACCCTGGAACTCAGCGATGGGGCGCCCGAACTGTTCGCGCTCCTGCACATATTCCAGCGCCAGCTCGTAGGCCCCGGTCGCCACACCAAGCGCCACGGTCGCGGCACCAACGCGTTGCGAGTTATAGGCGGTCATCAGTTTGGCAAAGCCGCGGGCAGGGTCGCCTTCGGGCACCAAGACCATGTCATCGGCCACGAACATGTTTTCGAAGAACACCTGCGCCTCGGGGATGCCGCGCAGGCCCATGGTCGGTTCGCGATCCCCGATCCTCAGACCCTCGGTCTCGTCACGGATCGCCAGGAAGCCACCGATGCCCAGATCACGGCCCCCGTCCACCATGCGGGCGAACACGAGGTGCAGTTTCGAGACCCCGCCGCCGGTGATCCAGTGCTTCATGCCGTTCAGTACCCAGCCGCCATCGACGCGCCGCGCGGTCGTGGTCATCTCGGTCGCGGCGGACCCAGCCCCGGGCTCGGTGATGCAGATCGCGGGCTTGTCGCCGGCGAGAACCAGCGCTGACGCCATTTTCTTCTGCGCCTCGGTCCCGTAGCGCATGATAGCCGACACGCCGCCCATATTGGTCTCGACCACGATCCGGGCGGAGACGGCACAGGTCCGGGCGATCTGTTCAACCACCAACGCGGCATCCAGCCAGCTCGCGCCCTGACCCCCGTACTCCTTGGGGAGGGTCATGCCGAGGAACCCCGCCTTGTTCATCAGCGCGACATTGTCCCAAGGGTAGGCCTCGGTCCGGTCGACCTCGGCAGCACGCGCCGCCAGCGGCCCATCGGCAAGCGCCTTGGCGCGCGCCTGTAACTCGGTCTGCCCCTCATTCAGATGAAACATCGGATGCTCCCCAGCGGTCCTGTTCACAGCTTCGTGAAGACCATACTCTGCAAGTTATTGAAACGGAATTGAAGACTTCATACTTATTGCGTGAGAAAATCTAACATATGATCAACACGCGTCATCTCGCTTCGCTGACCGCCATCGCCCAGCATGGCAGCTTTGCCGCCGCAGGGGCCGCGATCGGGCGGAGCCATTCCGCGATCAGCCTGCATATCAAGGCGCTGGAGGAGGAGTTGGGCACCCGTCTGGTCGACCGTTCCGTCCGGCCTGCCGTGCTGACGGCTGACGGGGAGGCCTTGGCCGCGCAGGCCGGGCGCCTGCAGCGGGTGCTCGACGACATTCGCAGTATCGGAGACAGCACCGATATCTCTGGCCAGCTCTCCATCGGGATCGTGCCCACCGTCATGAGCCATCTCGCGCCGCCAGCGCTCAGTCTGCTGAACCGGCGGCATCCGGCGCTGCGGCTGGATGTGCGCACCGGGCTTTCCAGCGAACTGGCCTATGCGGTGCGTTCCGGCGATCTGGACGGGGCGATCCTGACCGCGCCGGATCTGCCGCCCGAGGATCTGGTCACGCATACCATTGCGGACGAGCCGCTGGTGGTCATCGCGCCGGGCGACCGGGATGCCGCCACGGACGCCGAGCTTCTGCAGGATCAGCCCTTCATCTGGTTCAGCCGTAAGACCTGGGCGGGTCAGCAAATCGAGCGCCGTCTTCTCGACCGTCGCATCCGGGTGCGCCCAAGCATGGAGATCGACAATCTCGACGCCATCGTGCAACTGGTCCGTCATGGGCTCGGCGTCGCCGTGGTTCCCGACATGGGGACGGATCTGGAGGGGCTGACGCGCATCCCGTTCTGCGACCCGCAGATGGCCCGGAGAACGGTGCTGATGTCACGCCCCGGCGGCCCGTCCGCGCGGCTGCTCGAGGCGCTCCATCTGGCCTTCGTCGAGACGGCGGGGGCGCCATGAAGTCCGGGAGACGTGCGAACTGGGCCGCTTTGGCGGGGGCGCTCAGCATCTTCCTGCTGATGGTTCTGCTTCTGAAACTCCGCAACTGGATGCCGCTGGTCGTCGGGCTGGTCACATATCTGGTGCTGCTTTCGGTATTCTGGCCCAGGCGGCGGAGGCGCAGGGTGCCGCTGCCGGATGGGATCGACGGCGAGGAGTTCAAACTAGCCATGGAGCGCCTCTCCATCGGCGCCAAGCGCCTGCGCCGCGAGATCGCCGATGCACCCATGGGCGACCGGTCGCTGATCAACGATATGGCTGATCTCATTGACCGGATCCGCGATCACCACGAAGCCAACCCGGGCCACTTCGCCCTGACCCGGCAGTTCATCCGTCATGCGCTCAGTCGGATGATCGAGGCCGTGATCGACTATGTGGCGCTGCACCGTCGGGCCGGGCCTGAGCAGCAGCCGCGCATGGACGAGATCGCCGCCGAGTTGCGCGACTTAGTGCCTGCGCTCGAGAAAGTGGACCGCGCCTGCCTCGAGAACGATCTCGATGCCCTGCAGATCAGTGTCGAAGTTCTGAACGACCAGCTCGACCGCAAGCGGCATTGACAGCTTGCGCGTTTGCCAGCGCGGCCCATCCCGTCCATAACGGCGCTGATTGAAGTGGGGGGAGGCAGCCATGCGCGGTGCCATCCGTTGGATTGCGGCCTTGGTCTTCGGGCTCGCGATTGCGGGCGTCTTCCTGTCCCCGCTCGGGCGGGTGTTGGAGAAGGAGTACGGGCTCCCACTCCTCTATTCCCTTCGCGGCCCAATCCCGGCGCCACCGGAAGCGCTGATCATCGGGCTCGACAACCAATCGGTCCGCTGGCTCAACGCACGTGCCATTACATGGGCCAACAACCCGAGCAGGCTGGCGGAACGCGCGCCTCGTCTGCACGCCTGCCTCAGCCCAGCAAGTTGGGAATTGCTGCTGGGCGCCGCCAACATCAACCACGTGCCCCGTCCCGTTCACGCCTGCTTGATCGACGCCCTGATAGAGCGCAACGCCCGCTTGATCAGCTTCGACATCAACTTCAACAAGGACCGGCCCGGGGACGGCCAGCTGGCCGCAGCAATCCGCAAAGCGCAGAATGTCCTGCTGTTCGAACGCTTCTCCGATGAAGGCGGGATCGAGATCCGCAGCCAACCCAAAGCGGCGTTCCGAGAGGCAGCGCTCGGCACCATGGCGTTCCGGGTCGACAGCGCGCGCGGGCAGATGGTGACCGCCTACAGGACCCAATATGACCGCGCGGGCACACTGCACGCCATGCCGGATGAGGTCTGGATGCGGTATACAGGAGCGACGGAACCACAGGCCTCTTCGCTGTTCCAGCCGATTTGGCTCTACGGTCCACCGCTCTCGATTCGCACCGTGCCCCTGATGGCAGTCTTCGACCCGGAATCTCGAGGGCTTCTGCCCGACGATCTGACCGATGTCGTGGTGTTCATCGGATCGTCCGACCCGGAAGACGCCAGCATCGACGACCACTTCCCCGCACCGACATCGGGGCGTGGCAACCGGCTGATCGGCGGGGTGGAACTGGCGGCCACCGCCTTCCTGAACCGGCTTCATGGCACCACACTGGACCGACCCGGGCTTTGGCTGGAGGTGCTGGTGGTGTTCCTCGTGGCGGCCCTTGGCGCGATGGGTGCGCTGGCCCTCGCCGGTTGGCGGCTGGTTCTGGTTCTGGCCGGCCTCTCGATTGGTTGGCTGGCGGTGTCGACCACGGCATTTATTGGCAGTCAGATCTGGCTTCCCGTCACCGTGCCCGTCTTCCTAACCGCAATCCTGCTGACCCTGGCCGCCCTATCAGCCCGGTACATGTTCGTGCGCACGCTGGTCGAGCGCCTTGCGCCTCGCCAGGTAGCCGCAGCCTTGTTGGGGGGCACGGTCGCCGACCGCCGCGCGGTGAAGACCGAACCTGCCACGGTGATGTTCACGGACCTCGTGGGCTCAACCGGAATGGCCGAGGACCTGGACGAGTTCTCCTACTCTGACGCAGTCAGCCAGTACTACGATCTGGTGACCGAGGTGATCGAGGATCACGGCGGAATGGTAGTCGAGTTCATGGGCGATGGCGTGCTGGCGCTCTTCCCGCTTTCAGTCACAGGCCCGGACCACGCCGCACGAAGCTGCGAGGCCGCACGCCACCTGATGCTGGAGATCGGGGACGGGATGATGGCAAAGGGCGATCAGCGGTTGGAGATGAGCATTCGCATCGGAATCAATTCAGGTCTGACCGCTACTGGGGACATCGGCGCCAAGCGGCGATTCAACTTCAAGGCCCTCGGCGATGTGGTGAACGTGGCGGCCCGGCTGGAACAGCTGGCAAAGCAGATCGGGGACGAGGGGCGGAACATCATCCTTCTATCCGGCGAAACGAAGGATTCTGCCGGTCTCAGCCCCGCTGTTGTGGAAGATTTGGGCGAAAGATCATTGCGTGGCCGCAAAGACGCAGTTCCTGTCTTTCGGCTACGCAACTGATCCAAAAGAGCTTTCGACTTTCTTCTCCGCGTGACTATAGTCTATTGACCAATCAAATAATGCGCGTTGACCGTTAAGGGGGGGCGACCCGCAGATGACGAAAAGATTACTGGTGCTTTCAGCCGTTCTTGCGCTGGCTGCGACTTCTTTTAACGGCAATGCTGTGGCTCAGGCCGTCTGTCCAGGCGGGGCATCGGCGCGCGCGGAGGTGCTGTCGATTGACGGCAATGTGCGGCTGGTTCGCGGCGGTAGCGCTGTCTCGCTGTCCCGCGGCACGCCGCTCTGCCCGGGTGACGAGTTGTCAACTGGTGAAGCGGCCGGGGCGGACATCCGGTTCGCCGACAAGGACTCCGTCGTCAACGTCCTGTCCAGCTCCATTATCTCGATCCCGGCGGACGAGGCAGTGGACATGTCGCTCTCCAGCGGGCTCATGCGGTTCATAAGCTCGGTTACCGGCAGCTTCCGCATCCGCACCCCTCAGGCCGACGCAGGCATCGACGGAACGGAGGCGATGCTGGCGGTGGATGGGCCCGCCATCGATACGCTGGTTCTGGTGCGCGAGGGTGTAGTGCGAGTCATCGACCGCCGCGCCGACGGGCTGGAACTGCTGCTTGCCGCAGGCGAAGCGAGCTACAATGCCGCCGGGCAGACACTCGTGCGCGCGACACCCGAGAACGTGCCGGAGAAATTCCGCGGCTACTTGCTGAACCCGGCAGGCGCTGCAGATTGGGCGGTCTACTACCCGCCGGTACTGCTCGCGTCAGGCATCGAGAACGCCACCGTGCAGCGGGCGGCGGCTCTGCTGGATGCAGGCCAGCCCGATGCGGCGGAGTCACTTTTGGCCGGATACAGCGGTCCGGACCGTGCCGCTGCCCTCGCGCTTGGCGCGATGACCGCCATCTACCGCAATCGCACCGCAGAAGGGTTGGAGCGTGCGCGCCAGGCAGTGGCGACAGACAGTGGGCTCGGCGCGGGACATGTTGCGCTTTCCTACGCTTTGCAGGCATCCGGTGAAGTGACGTCGGCCCGCCGCGCGGCCGAGACCGCGGTGCAGGTCTCGCCCGAGGACGTCTATGCTTGGGCGCGTCTCGCGGAGCTTGCTTTGACACTGGGCGACACCGCCTCGGCCCGCGGCGCAGCGGAGCAGTCTCTGAGCATTGCCGAGACATCGCTGGCGCATGCGGTGTTGGGCTTCGCCGAGTTGTCCGAGACGGATCGCCCTGCAGCCCGGGATGCCTTCGAGAAAGCAATCGCACTCGACACGGAGGCGCCCCTGCCCCGGCTTGGCCTTGGGCTCGCAGCCATCGGCGAAGGCGATCTTGCCGCGGGACGGCAGGAGCTAGAGACAGCCGCCAGCCTTGACCCCCAACGGGCCCAATTGCGTGGCTGGCTGGGCCGGGCCTATCTGGAAGAGGGCCGTCCCGAGAAGGCCGCCGCGCAGTTCGAACTCGCCAAGGAGCAGGATCCCGACGACCCAACACCTTGGCTGTTCTCGGCGCTGGAGCGGTTCAGCGCGAACCAGCCAGTGACGGCACTCCGCGACCTGCAGGAAGCCGAGAAGCGCGGAGAGGCCCGAGCCACTGTGCGCGGCCGCGACGGTTTGGGGGAAGACGCCGCGGTCCGGAACACGGCTGCGGGGCGCATCTACGATGTGCTCGGCTTCGAGCAGCAGGCCGCCCAGGAAGGCGCCCGTGCGGTGAAAGCCGATCCGACCAATCCCGGCGCACACCGCTTTCTGGCAGACGTCTACCGCGCTCAGCCCGGCTTTGAGATCGCGCAGAACTCGGAGCTCCTGACAGCGCAGCTCCTCTCACCGCCGTCCCAAAGCCCGGTCCAACCGCGCCTATCGGAGCCGGATCTGGGGCTGCTGAACACGTCCGGCCCGGCGCGGGTGACGTTCCAGGAGTTCGCCCCGATCTTTGACGGCGACGGCGTGTCGTTCATCGCCTCGGGTGGGGCCGGAACGCAGGGTTTCCACGAAGACGAGGTATCGCTCAGCATCAAGGACGGGCATGTTTCACTTGCAGTCGGGCAATTCCATACGGCCACGGACGGGTTCCGGCCGAATGACGATGTTCGTCACGATATCGTCAGCGTCGAGGCAAAAATACAGCCGGTGCCCTGGCTGACGTTGACCACAGAGGTGCGTGCCCGTGAGACCGATGAAGGCGACCGTTTCCTGCGCGCCTTCGACGACCCTAACGCGTTCATCGAACAGAGGGAGACCGAACGCATCCAGCTTACGCTCGGAGCACATGCCGAACTGGGTGCGAACAATGATCTGCTGTTCTTTGGCGCCGTGGCACAGGAGGATCAGTTTTTCGAGAGCGATCAGGGGCCGTTCATTGGGATCATCGAAGCGGACGTTGATATCGAAGGATTTACGGCTGAGGTTCAAAACATCACTCGCTTCGATTGGGGACACCTTCTGGTCGGCGGGACCTTCACCAAGTCCACTGAAGACAGTACGCTCACCACAATTTCCCCATTCTTCGGGTCGTTCACGACACCTGCGGACGTACGCGACGTCGATCATGCGTCGCTGTACGCCTACACGTTTGTTGAACCCGTCGATTGGCTTGATCTGACGCTGGGCCTAAGCCTCGACCGTGCGCAGCGAGTGTTTGTGCCCGGGTCCTTTGGCGTCCGCGCCGACGAGACGTTCAAACGGGTAAACCCGAAAGCGGGCGTCGAGATCGAACCCATCGACGGCGTGCGCCTTAGAGCAGCCTATGCCGAGACCTTGAAGCGAGAGCTTGTTCAGGACAGGACGCTAGAGCCCACCACGATTGCCGGATTCAACCAGTTCTTCGATGACTTCGAACAGACGGACTCGCAACTGATTGGCGGCGGCTTGGACGTGCGTGTGTTGGACATCGGATGGCTTGGTGGCGAGTTCATCTATCGCGAACTCGATACGCCGGAACGCACCGTGGCCAATGCCCGGATCAAAGGGCGAGAGAAGACCGCGCGCGCCTACTTCAACACCACCTTTGGTGACAATTGGGCGGGATCGCTCGGCTTCGAATACGTCGACTCGCAGACAGGCCAGCCGGATCGACCCGATCTCGTGCGGACGTTCCAAATCCCGGTTTCGGTAAGGTACTTCGACCAGAGCGGCTTTTTCGCCGGCGCAGAGGCGATCTGGTTCGACCAGGAATCCACCGGCGCTGAAATTCCTGTGCTCGGGCTCCTGGATGTGGACACGGACGAGCAGGGCTTCGTGCTCAACGCCGTGGCCGGCTACCGCTTCCCCAACAATCGGGGGATCATCAGCCTGGAGCTGAACAATATTTTAGACCAGAGCTTCGCCTTGCAGAACAATTTGAGCAACTCTGCAAGACCGGGGACCCGCCCCCTGGCCGAGGAATTCAGTGTCATCGGGCGGGTGACGTTAGGTTTCAACTAACTGACATAGGGAGTGAGAAGATGTCAGAGTGCAATACGCCGTCGCCGGCGCAAGGTGGCTCGCCGGGCTGCTGCGGTAACGGCAAGGCCTGGATATGGCACCCGGTCCACCGGAAATGGGTGTGCATTCCGCATCCCGCCTGCCCGTGAGGGGCTGATAGTCACCGCATTGCAGGCATGGACAGGACGCGTCGGGGCAGGCTAGCCTCGGCGCGTTATCTGTTTCGGAGACCTCATGCTGTCCAACTCAGCGGCTGCCGTGCGCGCGGCCGATCAGGGCCATATCCTTCATCCCTGGGAAGCGCTTGACGGGTTCGGCCGTGCCGAGAACCTTATCGCGGCGCGCGGGGAGGGGATCTATCTGTGGGATGCCGAGGGCCGGCGGTTCATCGACGGGCCCGGCGGCATGTGGTGCGTCAACATCGGCCACGGCCGCGCGGAAATGGCGGAAACCGCGGCTGCCCAGATGATGCAGCTCGGCTACGCCTCCTCCTTCTTTGCAGCGACAGAACCTGCGGCCATGCTGGCAGAGAAACTGGCCTCCCTTGCGCCAGGGTGCCTCAACACCGTCCAGTTCACGACCGGCGGATCCTCCGCCGTCGACACTGCGCTCCGCACAGCCCATTTCGTCAACAACCGTCGCGGATTGACGGACAAGAAGATCGTGATCGCGCGGGAGAAGGGCTATCACGGATCGACCTATCTCTCGGCCTCGGTCTCGGGCAAGGAGCGGGATCTGTCCTGCTTCGATACCGCGCGTGACCTGGTGCATTTCCTGCCGGACGTCGCACCCCACCGCCGCCCAAAAGGTATGACGCTGGAGGCCTTTTGTGACGAGAAGGTTAGCGATCTGGAGCGCGCCATTCTGGAAATCGGGCCTGATCGCGTTGGCGCGTTCATTGCCGAGCCGGTGCTCTGTTCAGGGGGCGTCATCATCCCGCCGCCGGGTTATCATCAACGCACGGCGGAGATCTGCCGCAAGTATGATGTCTTCTACATCTCGGACGAGGTGGTGACCGCGTTTGGACGGCTAGGACACTGGTTCGCATCGCAAGAGGTGTTCGGGATCGAGCCGGACTTCATCACCTGCGCGAAGGGGCTGACCTCGGGCTATCTGCCGCTGGGTGCCTGCCTCATTAGCGATCGCGTGCTGGCGCACATGACTGGACCGGACCACGAGGTGCTGTTCTCGAATGGGTATACCTACTCCGGACACCCGGTGTCTTGCGCGGTGGCCTTGAAGAACATCGAGATTATCGAGCGGGAGGACATTCTTGCCCATGTTCGCGCCGTGACCCCGCATTTCCAGGAACGCCTCAAGGCCATGGAGACCTATCCGATTGTCGGCGATGCCCGCGGCATTGGTCTGGTCGGATGCCTGGAGGGAATGCTGGACCCGGACGGTACGCCCCTGGCGACACAGCGCGATATCGGCGCGCGGCTGGACGCGGCCTGCGAGGCGCGCGGGCTGATTGTCCGCCCGATCATCAACATGGCTGTCATGTCGCCCCCGCTGACGATCACCACGACTGAGATCGACGAGATGATGGATATTCTGGAGGATGCGGTTGCAGACGTGTCCAAGGACTTCACCTGAGGACCTCATGGCCGACCAAGACCTAACCGACCGCGCGTTCAACGGTGCCTCGCCATTCGGCATGGCCGATCAGACCACCTATTGCGGGGCGCTGAGCTTCCTGCGCAGGCCCTATTCCAAGGACCTCACGGGCGCGGATGCGGTGGTTTGCGGCATTCCCTATGACCTCGCAGTGACGGATCGGCCTGGAACACGGTTTGGCCCCCGTGCGATCCGGCAGGTGTCGTCAAAGCTTGCGTGGGACGGAGGGCCTTGGCGCTGGGACTTCGACCCGACCGAGGTGCTGAACATCCGCGACTGGGGCGACATGACCCTTGATGCGGGCTATCCGGATCGGATCCCCGAGCAGATCGAGACGCAGATGGCCACGCTGGTGGCGTCGGGCGCGCGGGTGCTGTCGCTCGGCGGGGATCACTTTGTGACCTACCCGGTTCTAAAGGCGCACGCGGCGAAACACGGGCCGCTGGCACTACTGCAGTTCGACAGCCATTCGGACACCTGGGCCGAGGATGGCAAGCGCATCGACCACGGGACGATGTTCTACCACGGGCCAAGGAAGGCATCATTGATCCTGCGCACTCGGTGCAGATCGGCATCCGCTCCGGCAATCCGGAGACGCATGGGTTCACGGTACTGGATGCGGACTACATGATTGAGACGCCTGTTGCGGAGATCATCGCGAAGATCGAGCAGGTCACCGCGGGCAAGCCGGTTTACCTGACCTTCGACATCGACTGCCTGGATCCCTCGGCCGCACCCGGGACCGGGACACCCGTTTGCGGAGGTCCGAGTTTCCAACGAGCGGAGCGGGTCCTGACCGGGCTGACCAATCTGGACATCGTGGGCGCAGATGTGGTCGAGGTGTCACCGCCCTACGATCACTCGGATATCACGGCGCTGGCGGGAGCAACCGTAGGATTGAACATCCTTTGCCTCTGGGCTGCGGCGAAACAAGCCTGATCAGGCAGTCACGGGTGCATCAACGTCGCCACTTGGCGACGCAGGATGACACCCTACGCGGCGTGCACACTCAGTGGGCAGCGAGAAGATTGTCCCAGGCTTGCGTCAGAACCTCCGGGTTGAGCTGTGGCTCAATCCCCTGATAGGCACAGATCGACTTGCACTGGTCGACAAGGAACCGGGGGTGGAACGCGTTGAAACGCGCCTCCGGATGCCGGCCGTATAGATCAAAGAGGATGAAGGCCAACACCTCCTCATCCACCGGCATTCCGGCGCGCTGCGCAGTCTTGAGCAGGATCTTCACGAACAGTTTCCTGTCCGGTCGGTCCACGAGAATCTTGTGACGGAGACGGCGCAGACCCGCGTCGTCCATAAGTGTGCGCGGTTCGTAGTTGGTGGAGAAGATGACAAGAGTGTCGAATGGCACCTCGATCTTGCGGCCATTCTCCAGCACCAGGTGATCCGACCCGGATTCCAGCGGAATGATCAGACGGTTCATCAGTTCCTGAGGCGTGTTGCGCTGACGTCCGAAGTCGTCGAGCACGAACAGTCCACCCGCAGCCTTGAACTGCAAAGGCGCGTCATAGAGACCAGTCGTCGGGTTCTTCACCATGTCGAACTTCTCGAGCAGGAGCTCACCGCCCGTCATCACCGCCGGCCGGACGCAGCGCACATAGCGGGCGTCCTGAAGGGTCGGCCTGCGCAGGCCAGTCGCTTCATTCAATGGCCCCTGCTCGACCGGCTCATGCACGGCAGGATCGAAGAACACCACCACGTCATTGCCGATGGAGAGCGCGTGCGGAAGGTAGACATGACTTCCGAAGGCGCGGCAGACCGCCGTTGCGATCGAGGTCTTACCGTTGCCCGGGGGGCCATATAGCAGAATAGACGCGCCCGAGTTCACGGCAGGTCCGACCTTCGTCAGAAGTTCCGGAGCCAGGACGAGCTCGTTGAACACGTCCAGCAACACGCCCTCGGTCAGCCGCTCGGCCCGCACCGACTGGCGTTCCACCTGAGCGCAGAACTGTTCGATGGGCACCGGGGCCGCACCGATCCAGCTGGACTGCGCCAAAGCTTCAAGCGCCCAGGACTTACCCTTCTCGCTGAGTTGGTAGCGCATCTCGGCGACCATGTTGCCGCCCGGCTGC
>JBCDID010000076.1:0-11513 GCA_038749355.1 Pseudomonadota bacterium
ATCGGCGGTGGCGACGTGAAGCTGGGTGCTGTCTGCACCCTCTGGCTCGGCGCCGCACTGGCCGTCCCATATATCCTCCTTACTGCAATCTTCGGCGCGCTCTTCGCTGCCGCTGCCGTGGTCGGGGTCCGCATCATGATCCGAGCAGGGCGCGAGGGCACCAGCCTGCGCGAGGGCGGCTTGCCCTATGGCCCCGGCATGGCTTGTGCCGCGCTCCTGCTCTTCCAGCTGTCACCTTGGGCAAACGCCCTCTGAGAGATCGGAGAAACTCCTATGATCCTGCGCCTCTTCATCTTCTGCTTCGCCCTAGTCGCCGCCGGTGGCGCGGCCTGGATGGTCACGGTCATGAACGCCAAACAAGATGCGGTCGAAGTCGTGGAGCAGGAAATCCCGACCCTGGACGTGCTTGTGGCTGTGACTCCCATCGCAGGCGGCGAGGTGATCTCGCCCGAGCGGGTGCGCTGGCAGCCCTGGCCAGAGACAACGCTCAACGAGCAGTACATCCGTCGCGACGAGCAGCCGGAGGCCGTGGCAGAGCTCTCAGGCTCCTTCGTCAACCGCGCCTTTGGCGCCGGAGAGCCGATCCGGGCCGAGCGCCTGATGGAGACCAATATCAATCTTCTCTCCAACAAGATCACAGCGGGCAAGCGCGCGGTCGCGGTCAAGATCACCGCCGAGAACACCGCCGGCGGGTTTGTCCTGCCCGGTGACCGGGTCGACGTCATACACACAGTCACCACGGTCGAGGGCCAGGGACAACCTGCGCGCAACGAGAGCCAGATCATCATCCGCAATGCCCGTGTGCTCGCCATCGATCAGACGGCCGTCCAGAGCCCCGAAGGCTCGGTGCTTGGCCAGACCGCGACATTGGAGTTGAGCCCGGAGGAGACCGAACGCGTGGTCGCGGCCGAGGCCTCCGGCCTGCTGGCACTCGCGCTCCGTGCCATCACCGATCATACCGAAACTCCGGAGGATCAGGTTGTCGAGACCGACGAGATCCGCACCGTCCGCATTCACCGTGGCTCAGAAACGTCAAGCGTGACGCTGCGCTGAGCCCCGTATCCCAACGCATGAAATGCCTGGAGGAAACCCATGTCCGCCGCATTGCAGATGGAAGAACTGAGAGACCTAGCTGAAGGTCTCGCCGCCTCCGAACCCACTGAAACCGATGGCATGGATGGCGTCCGCATCCCGCACATCAACATCGAAGTGTTCCTGGAGACAGATGCCTTCGCCGATGTCTGGGCCCGTGCCGCCGAGGACCGTCGGCTTGTGACGACCACCACCGAAGTTTTCAGCGGTGGCTTCCCGGCAGCGATCAAGCGCTACACCCAGCAGCAAACACCGAACCTGATCATCGTCGAGACCGACAGCTCTGACGATGTGCTGGAGTTCGAGACTGACGCACTCGCCGAGGTCTGTGACCCCAACACGCAGCTTATCGTCGTCGGCCATCGCAACGACATCAAGCTCTACCAGAAGCTCGTCGGCATGGGCGTGGCCAACTACATGGTCTACCCCGTCACGATCCCCTCGATCATTGCCGCGATCTCCGAGGTCTACAAGGAGCCCGGCAAGGAGAAGATCGGGCGCGTGACCGCGGTGATCGGCGCCAAGGGCGGTGTCGGCGCGTCGACAATCGCCCAGAACATCGCCCTGCTTAGTTCGAACCGCAGTCATGCGGACGTGATGCTGGTGGACATGGACATCGCGTTCGGCACTGCCAGCCTGAACCTTGACGTGGAGCCAAACCAGGGGCTCTCGGAGCTGATCGACCAGGCAGAACGGCTCGATGCCGCGATGCTCGACCGGGTGCTGGTCAAGCGCGGGCTGCACCTGAACCTGTTGTCCACACCGCCCAGTCTGGAGAATGATCGCGCGCTCGATACCTACTGCGTCGAACAGTTGCTGGACGTGGCCGGGACGCACATGCCGCACACCGTCCTGGACATGCCGCATACCTGGTCCGAGGCCTCCAGGCGCGCGCTCGTAGGTGCGGACGAGGTGATCGTGGTCGCGACCCCCGAGCTCGGCTGTCTTAGGAATGCGACCGCACTCCTCACCCAGCTTCGCGCCATGCGCCCCAATGATGCCCGGCCACATCTGGTCCTGAACCAGTCCGACATGCCGCGTCGGCAGGAAATCCCAGCCAAGGACATCGCCCAGATCCTGAAAGTCGAGCCGCTCGCCTGCGTGCCCCATGATCCCAAAGTGTTCAGCCAGGCGTCCAGCAACGCAAAGATGGTCGCCGAGGTTGGCGCCAAGAAACCGGTTGGAAAAGCACTTCAGCAAATCATCACCGGCCTCGAACAAGCAAAAAAGAATCCTGCGAACGACAATCGTAAACGCTCGCTCTTCCGCAAATGGTCCAAGAAGTGAGGTTCATCCGTGCCCCTCAAGTCCAACGCCTTGAAATCCCTAATTCGCCGCGTCCTTCGGTGTCAGGTCGGAGTCTCTGCAGTCGAGTTTTCGCTGCTTGCTCCCGTGATGACCGTGGGCGCGATCTCGACCGTGGACGCCGGGATGGCGGTCTACGACAAGATGATGATGACGCAGGTACTCCGATCAGGCGCGCAAAGCGCCATCGGGTCCAGCAGCGTCGCGGAGGTGCAAACGATTCTCGAGGCAACCGCCGCTGACAACTTCACCGTGGCGCAGGGTGGCACTGCCGCCCCGGGCGAACTGCTGCTGGGCGTGAACCAGTATTGTGTCTGTCCCGAGGCCATAACCACGCCGGTCGCCTGCACGGCAACCTGCACAGGCGGTGTGGACCCGAATCAGTTCTATGATCTGAGTGCGACCCTCGACTTTGACGGTGTGATGTTGCCAGCTTTCACGCTTTCGGGTGAGATGACGGTGATGGCGCAATGATGCCTCGGCTGCTGACACGCGCAGGGCGCTGCGAAAACGGCGCTGCGGCTGTCGAATTCGCCATCATCAGCATGGTTTTCATCTCGCTCTGCATCGCGATCGTGGACTTCGGGCGCACGCTCTACGTGAAGAACCAGCTGTCTTTTCTGGCGGATCAGGCGACGCGGACGGTGCTGGTGAACCCTGCAGTGACGGACGCAGCATTGCAGGCCACGCTCATCGCGGATTTTACGGCCGGAGACCCCGCGGACCTTGTGGTCGCCGTGAACGATCAGGTGGTTGGAACCACAGATTTTCGCGTGATCACAATCACTTATCCGATGACGCTTTTCATTCCGAATCTCAGCTCAAAGGCAATCAGTCTCGACGTCACGCGGCGGGTTCCCGCGGGATAGCCATGTCGCGCTCACGTTTCGCCAAGTGCACACGTTTCGCTAAGGTTTGGCGTCTACCTCTCTGGTGATCGACGAGACCACAGTTCGAGTTACCGCCAGAAGAGGCGACATGATGGTACGGTATGCGCTGCGAATTCTTGGCCCCCTCTGCGTGGGCGTGCTCCTGATGATCGGGAGCGTTGCCGAGGGCCTCGCGCAACACAATCACAGCGGCATCAGCACTTATGGACGCTCCGGCGGGCTGGCAGTCGATATTCCCATAAACAAGAGCGATGTGCTGCGTTCCGCACGCGCGTTTCAGGAGGTTGCAGTCGGCAATCCCGAGATCGCGGATGTGCAGGTACTCGGCGATCGGTCGATCTACATCTTCGGGCGGAAGTTTGGATCGACCTCAGTGACGCTAAGCGACGAGTTCGGTCAGATCATCGCGGTGGTGGACGTCAACGTCATTCATGATGTGGGGCGTCTGAAGCGGATGCTGCATTCACTGCTACCCAAGGAACGCATCGCGGTGCGCCCTGCCTACGACGGCATAGTACTGTCCGGGACCGTATCCAGCGCCGCTACAGCTGCACGGGCCGCCGAGATTGCCGAACGCTTTGCGCCGGAGGCTGTGTCCAATCTGATGACCGTGCGCGGTAGTCAGCAAGTGATGCTCGCTGTGCGATTTGTCGAGATGCGGCGCAATACGCTGAAGCGGCTCGGGGTGAACGCCACTGGCTCGCTTGGGGGCGGTGCGGTGACATTGCTTGGCGATCTGGTGAACGTGATCACGACACCTCCATCTGTCGGCTTCTTTGGGGTCGATGTCGCCTCGGGATCCAACTCGTTCACGGGGATTTTGGATGTGTTGGAAGAAAAGGGCGTGGTGCGCACGCTGGCCGAGCCCGTTCTGGTGGCTATGTCAGGTGACAGCGCTGACTTCCTGGCAGGTGGCGAGTTTCCCCTTCCCGTCGGCCGCAAGGACGACGAGATCAAGCTCGAGTTCAAGAAATTCGGAGTGGGACTGTCGTTCACACCGACGGTTCTGGCCGACGATCTGATCAATCTCCGTCTCCACATGGAGGTGTCCGAACCGGATGAGACGCTGGACCTCGAGATTCTTGGCCTGAAGATCCCGGGGCTGACTGTTCGCCGGACGACAACCACCATTGAACTCCGAAATGCGCAGAGCTTCGCAGTTTCGGGTCTGCTGCAGGAAAGCTTCTCTGATCAGGTCAAGCAGCTGCCCTTTGTGGGCGATCTGCCGATCCTCGGCCCTTTGACACGCAGCACGCAGTATCAGACCGGGCAGACAGAGCTGGTCATGATCGTGACGCCCTACCTTGCCAAGCCTGTTGACGGCGACCAGCTAAGCACTCCTGGTTTTGTTCCGCCGAACGAACAGGAACTGTTCCTGGACGGCACGGTCGAGACTGGGAACGCGATCGACCCCAATCTTCACAACTCCGCCGGGTTCTCCGGCCCACACGGATATTCGTCATGGTAACTCGTAGCTTTATATTGGGCGCTGTTGCCCTCTCCATGACCGCCTGCGCGGACAAGTACAGTGAGCCCATAAAGCTGCCGCCCCACGGGGCAGCCGTTCGGGCAAACCTGACCGCACAGATCATCAATCCGATCCCGCCGGGCAGCACAGTCTCGCCGACTGATGCAGCCAAGACAGGGCTCGCGGTAGACGCCTACCGCAAAGGCGAGGTGAAAGATCCTAAGGAAGCCGCAGGGGACTCCACCACGTCGGACGTGGAGTAATCGCCGGAAGCGCCTGCCGGTCACTGGCAATGCGCCCGGGAATCGGGCATACCCCGCGCCGACTCGAGAAGGAGGCGCGACATGCATGACATCCGATGGATTCGCGAGAACGCAGCAGCGTTTGACGCAGCGCTTGCCCGGCGCGGCATTTCGGGTGCGTCCGGTTCTCTCTTGGAGCTCGACGAGACCCGTCGGAACAGCATCTCAGCTACCGAACAAGCCATGGCCGCCCGCAATGCAGCCTCCAAGGAAGTGGGCCAAGCCAAAGCACGTGGCGATAAGTCGGAGTTCGAACGGCTACGCCAGCTGGTTGCTGACAAAAAGACCGAGATCGCGGAGTTGGAAGCCGCGTCGAAGGCCGCTGATGAAGCGCTGAACTCCGAGCTGATGAACCTTCCCAATCTGCCAATGGATGATATTCCGGATGGTGCGGATGAAGAGGCCAATGTCGAACTGCACCTCTGGGGCAACCCGCCAGATTTTGCCTTTGCGCCCAAAGAACACTGGGAGCTCGGCGAGGCCATGGGCGCCATGGATTTCGAGACCGCAGCCCGCATCTCGGGCAGCCGGTTCGTTGTGCTGTCCGGTGCTCTGATCAGGGTCCATCGTGCGCTCGCGCAGTTCATGCTCGACACACATGTCGAAGAAAACGGCCTCACGGAGGTTTGGACGCCAGTACTGGTGCGCGACGAGAGCATGCTGGGCACGGGACAATTGCCGAAGTTCGCCGAAGACAGCTATCAGACCACGAATGGCTGGTGGTTGATCCCGACTGCGGAGGTCACACTGACCAACATTGTGGCCGGGCGGATCGTCGATGCAGATTATCTTCCGCGTCGCTACACTGCCTGGACCCAGTGTTTTCGGTCGGAGGCAGGCAGCGCGGGGCGGGACACTCGCGGCATGCTCCGTCAGCATCAGTTCGAGAAGGTCGAGATGGTGTCGATCACCCGACCCGAGGATAGTCTGGCCGAACTAGATCGGATGACCCGCTGTGCGGAAGGCATTCTGGAGAAGCTCGCCTTGCCGTACCGTACCGTTGTGCTGTGCACTGGTGATATGGGCTTCGGCGCGCGCCGCACGCATGACATCGAGGTCTGGCTTCCAGGCCAGAACACCTATCGCGAGATTAGTTCATGCTCGGTCTGCGGTGACTTCCAGGCGCGCCGCATGAACGCGCGTTTCAGGCCCTCCGCAGAGGCCAAGCCCGAATTCGTGCACACGCTGAATGGATCGGGTCTAGCGGTCGGACGCACACTGATCGCGGTGATGGAGAACGGGCAACAGGCGGATGGTAGTATCGAGCTGCCGGAGGCGCTTGCCCACTACCTAGGCGGTCGCACGCGTGTTTCGCCAGAAGGTGTTCTGGAGTGAACAAGAAACGACGGACAGAATCGCACTGCGACGTTAGACTGCGCGAATAAGAACGTGTGAGGTGATGATGAGCAGGGCATTAAAAGCAGCAACAAGACTCGGTTTTCTGGCGGGACTGTTCATGCTGTCCGCCTGCGCCAATGAAAGCGGGGGCGCTCCGCAGCAAGAAGGTCAGTCCGCGGCAACCACCAGTACTCAGGCCGCGACCGCTCCTGGACAGGCCGTAAAAATGCCCGACTGCTCGCCTCCAGCGCAAGGTCGGGTTGCATTCCGCGTGGGTGATGCGGTCCTTCGCGTGCCCGGTCCAGCGATCGAGAATGTTATACCATCGGACATCCAGAGCCCGCTGCAAGGTGAAGCCCTTATCCAGGCGGTGCAGGAGCGCGTGGCCCGGGGTGAGGGTTGCCCCGCGACACCCATGGATAGCCGGATCCTTCTGGTCAAAACCCAGGCAAGCGCCCCACAGCTTCAGCCAGGCATCGGCTTCAGGGCGATCAATGACAATTTTCTGGAGCAGTACGCCAAGCTTACCGCGACGTTGCGGAACGAGCCAGATGGTCGCTGCCAACGCACCGATGCGGGCCTTCTGGCGTGCCGAGGTGCCGAAACCAATGGCGGGCGCGAAACGCAGGTCGTCTACTTCATCCACCCGGAACCATCCGTCCGCATGATCTCCGGCGCGCCCCTCTTCGCCCGCTGCGTGGTCACGGACAACAGGGCCGGCCCCTGCGCCATGTTCGACAGGCTGGGCAGTGGCGCGCTGTTTGAGACGCGTCTCATCCCTGGAGAGTTCACCGCTGATGGCCTCAAGGCTATTCAGCAGGACGTTCTCGGTCAGTTGAGACTGCTTCAGGGCTGAAGCTTACCGAGCTGTCGCCAACCCGCCAGCAGCAAAGCTAATCGGCGTTCCAGCGCAACCCGCGCTGGACGCGCCTGCACGGGCACCGTAGAACCCACGCGGAGCAGGCGCGAGGGGACAACATGCGGGTACTCATCACCAATGACGACGGCATCTCCGCACCGGGGCTTGCAGTTGCCGAAGAGATCGTGCGCGAGGTCGTAGGATCCGATGGTGAGATCTGGGTTGTCGCACCCGACAGCGAACGATCAGGCGTCGGCCACTGCATCTCCTACGTCGCGCCGACGCGCCTGACCCAGCACGGCCCGCGACGGTTCTCGGTAGACGGATACCCGGCGGACTGCGTGCTGGTCGGGTTGCACAAGGTCATGAAAGAGACGCCCCCCGACCTGATCATCTCTGGCGTAAACAAGGGCCACAACGTCGCTGAAGACACGGTTTATTCGGGCACGGCGGGTGCTGCCATGGAAGGCGGGCTGAACCGAGTCCGCTCAATTGCACTCAGCCAATATTACCGATCAACCGAGGGCGCACCGGAGGACATGTGGACTTCGGCCCGCGCGTTCGGCGCGGAGGCCGTGCGCGCAGTCCTTCGAATGCCCAGCCCCGATACCGTGTTTTACAATGTGAACTTTCCTGCCGAGATAACGGAATCGGTCCAAGGCATGTGCGTCTGCCCACAGGGCATCCGGGAAGAAGCGACATTCGACGTACACGATCACACAGCGCCGAACGGACGGTCGTTCCAGTTCCTCCGGCACCGGATCGCCAACCATACGGCCCCAGAAGGCAGCGATGCACGGCGGCTGATCGATGGGTGGATCACCATCACACCTTTGCGCCCACAACTGACTGCGGAGGACCTGATGGCCTCCGCCGAAGCAGCCTTGGCAGGCTGAGGCCAATGATGGTGGAGCCGACCCCCCAAGCCGAAGCGGTGATGCAGCTCATTTACACGCTGCGCAAGGCGGGCATCCGCGACACCCGTGTGCTGACAGCGTTCGAGAAGACACCGCGCGATATCTTTGTCGAACGGACATTCGAGGAACGGGCCTACGCCGACAGCGCCCTGCCGATCTCCTGCGGGCAGACGATATCGCAGCCTTCTGTGGTGGCTCTCATGACCGAGGCACTCAACGTCACGCCGCGATGCAAGGTGTTGGAGGTCGGCGCAGGCTCCGGCTACCAGGCAGCGATCCTCGCGCATCTGGCCCGCCGGGTCTACGCAATTGAGCGTCACCGCCCACTGGCGCAGGCCGCGCGGGCGCGGATGGAAGCGCTCGAGCTCTCCAATGTCTCAGTTCGCACAGGTGACGGCACCCGCGGATGGACGGAACAAGCCCCCTTCGACCGTATCATCCTTTCGGCAGCCGCCGAAGATGCGCCGTCAATCCTGCTGGACCAACTGAAGATCGGTGGCATAATGGTGCTGCCTGTGGGTCAGTCGGACGAGGTCCAACAACTGATCCGAATCGAGAAGACCGAAAACGGTCCCGAGTACAGCGAGCTGACCGAGGTTCTGTTCGTGCCCCTGATTGCCGGGCTTCCGAACGACGCAGAGGCCTCGGAGCCAGGCTCGACAGACGGAATGTGAGGCAGTTGAGATGAAAACGAAATTTCTGATGACCACGGCGGTCCTCGCGCTTACCGGCGCGATGGCAGCCTGCACGCCCAATAAGCCTGCCAGTTCGGCCAAGGTGGACATTCGGGGCACGAACCCGAATGCAGCCCTCGAGCAGACCGGACCGAACACCCTGAACAACTCGGTCATCGCCGGGGCCGACGCCAAAGGGATCGTCACCTATGACGGCTACCAGACGGCCCGCGCGCGTCGCGGCGACACGGTCGGCAGCGTAGCCGAACGCGTTGGTCTCTCCGCCACTCAACTCGGCGCATACAACGGGCTGCCTGCCAGCCACGCCCTGCGCGACGGGGACGAATTAGCGTTGCCGCCGCGCCCGGGTGGCTACGGGGCGAGCGGGACACTTGTGGACGTCACGGCCCCGGCCTCCGAAACGCGGGTGGCCAGTGCCGATCCGGCGCCCGTGCCAACGGCACCATCTCCGGCCAGCACCATCGAACAGCAACCACTGGGTGGGACAGAGGTGAACGAGGACGGCAGCCTCGTCCCGGAGACAGCGACCGAGCAGGCTGCTGCGCAAGCTCCCGAAGCTGCTCCGGCGGACCCAGAATCAGCCGAGACCGCAGGACCGAACGAGCCAGGCTGGAGTCCTGATCTGGCAGCGGCGGCTATCGCGCGATCCAACCGCGGCATAAACGACGATGGCAGCCTCGGCGCACCGCCAAGCGCGGGTGTACCCGTTCCTCCGGAGCCCACAAAACGGCGAGAACTGGAGTCTCCGGGTCTCTCACAGTACCAGACCGAGGAATCGGGCGGCGCCACACCTGTGCCCCCGACTGAAACCGCGCCCGAAGCGAACACTGAGCTGGCGCTGGCGAACACGCCTGAAACCCCTGCCGCCCCACAGGTCAAGATGAGGCGCCCAGTGGACGGCCCGGTCGCAATCGGGTTCAACAAGGGTGCAGGCCCTGCGCGCAATGACGGCGTGGATTTCGCGACACCCGCAGGTGCCAAAGTTGTCGCGGCGCTTGATGGCGAGGTCGCTTTGGTCTCTCAGTCGCTTGGTGGGCTCGGCACGATCGTACTGATGCGCCACCCCAACGAACTGCTCACTGTCTACGGCCGTATCGACGGTGTTTTGGTGAACAAGGGCGACATCGTGCGGGCAGGCCAGCAGATCGGCATCGTGTCGGACGCGGCAGCACCCGCCGAACCGCGAATGCATTTCGAGGTGCGTCGCGGCAGCGAAAGCCTGGACCCGATGCAGTTCCTTTGATCCCAGACCAAATTCGTGGAACGAATTTGAAAATTCCTCTTAGAGGAATTTGGCGGCCGATACAGCGGTTCAGGCAGTCTCCAGCCTGATGCCCTTGCGCCCAGCGAGGTCCTGCACGAACTGCCATGCCACACGGCCAGAGATGGCGCCACGGGTCTGTCGCCATTCGATGGCCTCAGCACGGAGTTCTTCGTCCGAGATCTCGACGCCAAAGTGGTCGCAGTAGCCCCGGATCATGGTGAGATACTCGTCCTGCCCACAAGGGTGGAAGCCCAGCCACAGCCCGAAGCGATCGCTGAGCGAGACCTTTTCCTCCGTCGCTTCTGACGGGTTGATGGCCGAAGAGCGTTCATTCTCGATCATGTCACGCGGCATCAGGTGACGCCGGTTCGACGTCGCGTAGAACAGCACATTCTCAGGCCGACCGGCGATTCCGCCATCCAGCACGGCCTTCAGCGACTTGTAGTGGCTATCGTCCTTGTCGAAGCTCAGATCATCGCAGAATACAAGGAAACGCTCATTCAGACCCCTGACCATGTCCATCAGCCGCCCGATGGATGGGATATCCTCCCGCTGGATCTCGATCAGGTGAACGCCGCCGACCTCACGCACCGCCAGAGCATGCGCCGCCTTGGTCAGCGAGGACTTGCCCATGCCCCGCGCGCCCCAGAGAAGCGCGTTATTGGCGGGGAAGCCGCGCGCAAACCGCATGGTATTTTCGACCAGCGTGTCGCGCGCGCGGTCGACCCCGACCAGCAGTGAGATATCCACGCGGTTGACATTGGCCACCGGCACCAGCTGGTCCGGTTCCGTCGCCCACATCCAGGCATCTGCTCCGGTCCAGTCAGGCACCGCACCCGGCGCAGGCGACATGCGTTCCAGCGCGCTGGCGATCCGCTCCAGCGCCGTGGCCGTCCGTTCCGAGATGTCCATTACGGCCCCCGCTCTGCCGCTTCGTCATCGATCTCTTCGTCGTCCCAATCCTCATCATCGTCGAACTCGGCCTCTTCGGCGGCACGCTGTGCCTCAAAGCGGCGCACGATGTGGATGGAGATCTCGTAGAGAATAAAGACCGGGATCCCGAGCAGGAACTGGGAAATCACGTCCGGGGGGGTGATGAGCGCTGCTGCCGCCGCGATGCCGACGACCGCGTACTTGCGCCCGTTGGCCAGTTGTTCCGAGGTGAGCAGCCCCACCCGACCCATCAGCGTCAATAGCACCGGCAACTGGAACGACATGCCGAAGGCAAGCAACATCACTTTGATGAAGCCAACATACTCGGAGAAGCGGTTCTCGTTCTTGATCTCGATCCCGGCCTCGTCGGCCGTGTTTTCGGCAAACGAGATAAGGAAATCCAAGGCCAGCGGGATTACCAGATAATAGGCGAGCGCCGCCCCAAGCACG